>NZ_JBOHCV010000384.1:0-8886 GCF_050698815.1 Streptomyces sp. | reverse complement strand
CAGCCACGCCCGCTCGGCCGCCTGCCCGGCGGCGACCGCGCCGGCGGCGCAGGCGAGCAGGTCCGCGAAGACCTCCCGTACCTCGTCCGTGAGACCCGTCGGAGCGGCCGCGGCCGTTCCGGGTCCCGGCTCCGCGTACACCGGCCGCAGCCGCTCCACCGCACCGTCCAGGTCGGCGCCCAGCCGCAGCGCGGCGGCGCCGCGATCCGCCACGAAGGCACCCAGCTCGGCACGGAGTTCGTCGATCCCCTCCCCGACGAGTGCCGAGGTCGCCAGCACCCGCGCTCCGGGCTCACCGTGCTCGCCGAGCGCCATGCCGTCCTCGTCCAGCAGCCGCCGCAGGTCGTCGAGCACCGCGTCCGTCGCCTCGCCCGGCAGCCGGTCGGTCTGGTTGAGTACGACGAACGTCACCTCGGCATACCGGGCCAGCGGCCGCAGATACCGCTCGTGCAGCAGCGCGTCGGCGTACTTCTCGGGGTCGACCACCCACACGACCGCGTCGACCAGACGCAGCAGCCGGTCCACCTGTTCACGGTGGCCCGCCGCGACCGAATCGTGGTCGGGCAGGTCGATCAGCACCAGGCCTGCCAGCCCGTCGCCCGCGCCGTGCGGTTCGGCGCGCATCAGCCGCCGGGCCGACGGAGCGATGCCGAGCCGGTCGAGGAGTCCGTCGGCCGCGCCCGCCCGTGCCGCCTCCCAGGTGCACGCGACCGGTGTGGCGGTGGTCGGCCTGCGCATGCCCGAGTCCGACAGCCGGGTACCGGCGAGGGCGTTGAAGAGCGAGGATTTCCCGCTTCCCGTGGCTCCCGCGATCGCCACCGTCGTGTAGGCGCGGGGCAGTCCCCCACGCGCACCCGCCGCGTCCAGCACCCGCCCGGCGTCGGCGAGGATGTGGCCCGGAAGCCGGGTGCTGGACAGGTCGATCAGTTTCCACAGCGCGACGAGCCGCCGGCGCAGTACGCCGTCGTCACCGAGCCCTTCGCTCCCGTCCGCCCCGGGCGAGAGCAGCCCGGGCAGATGCCGCCCCGTCCACGGCCGTTCGGAGGCGGTACGCACCTCGAGGGCGTCGGGCCCCTCGTCAGCGTCCGCCGCACGCGTGACCTCGCGCACCGCCGGCGCGGAAGCGGGAGCCTCGGACCACTCGGCGCCGGTTCCCGGTCTGGGCCGGCCCAGCCGCACCCCGGGGAGCACGGTCCCGCGTGCCCGCCGTGCGATCAGGCCGTCGTCCCACGCGCCGCCCTCGCCTCGCTCGTCGCCCTCGTCGCCCTCGCCGCTCTCTTCATCCTCCGTGTCGGCGTCGTCCTCCACAGCCGCAGCGGTCTCGGCCTCCCCGGCCGCGTCGTCGGCCGGCTCCTCCCTGGTCCCCGGCTCCTGACCAGGCTCCGGAAACGACTCCTGAACCGGTTCCTGCGACGCGACCTGCCCCTCACCGGACGGGTCCTCGATCCGTACATCCGCTGTGGACACTGCGGTCACCTCTCCGTCTTCGACTGCGACAACTCCTGCACCCCCGGCCCGGGCTCCAGCCCGGCCTCCGCTTCCGCCTTGCGCAGCACCGAGAAGGCGGCGATCAGGCCGACCTGCGGATCCGGACCGGCTTCCAGGGCGTCCAGGGGCGCGAGCCGGCGGTCACGTTCCCCGTAGAGCGCCCGCTCGACGTAGGTGGCCAGCAGCCGGATGCCGCACTCCCGCAGCCGCCGGGCGGCCCGTTCGCCGAGCACGCCGGTCAGGGTCCGGTACGCGCCGGCCGCCTGCCCCCCGCCCAGCAGCGCCGCCGCCAGCAGGCCAGCGGCCTCCTCGGCGTCGCCCACGGAGCCGTACTCCACGTCGCGCGCCTCCTCCTCGGTCAGCTCCTCCAGGCAGCGCCGCCAGCGCCGTACGAGCAGACCCATCCGCCCGTACCCGTCGGCGACGCCCTGCCCGTCCTCTCCGGCCGCGATCGCCGCGATCCCGTCGCCCAGGATCGCGGGCTCGCGCCGCCACGCCTCCGCGATGCGCTCGTCCGCGGCGGCGACGCCGGAGGCGAGCAGCGTGGTCAGTCCTTCCTCGAAGGCGTCGAGGAGTTCGTCGCCGCGGCTGTCGACCGGGAATCCGCGCCAGCGCGCGGCGGCGTCGCCGGCCAGGAGTTCACCGACCGCGATGTGCCGCCGCACGCGTCCGTGAGCCTCCTCGTACGCTTCCTCGACGTGGCCGATGAGCCGCAGTGCGGCAGCGTGCTGAGCCGCGGACGCGCTCGCGAGCGCGGCCACCCGGGAGCGGAGCGAGCTGAGCGCGCCCACCGCCGTACGGCTCCCGGCCACGGCACGCGCCGTCGGGTCCAGAGCCCGCTGCGTCAGCCAGTTCCGCAGCCCGGCCACCGCCGTGGCCGGCAGCAGCCCTGAACGGCCGGCCGACTCGGGCAGCTCGGGGACGGTGAAGCGCGGTACGTCCGCCAGCCCTTCACGGTCCAGCAGCGACCCGTACTGCCGGGCCACCTCCGAGGCGATCTGATGCGGCACCCGGTCCAGCACGGTGACGAGCGTGACGTTGTACTCCCTCGCCGTACGCAGCAGATGCCAGGGCACCGCGTCCCCGTAGCGTGCCGCGGTCGTCACCAGCACCCAGATGTCGGCGGCACAGAGCAGTTCGGCGGCCAGGTCCCGGTTGCGGGCGACGAGGGAGTCGATGTCGGGGGCGTCGAGGAGCGCGAGCCCGGGCGGCAGCGCGGCGTCGGTCTCGATCCGCAGCGCCCGCCTCCCGCCCTCTTCCGTCGCCTCGTCCGCACCGGTCAGCTCATCGGCGGTGCCCCGCTCCGCCTCTCCGGGGAAGTCGCCGGGAGGCGCGTCCTGCCGCGGCATCCACACCCGCCCGAGCCGCGGCAGCACCCGCTCCCCCGAGAACCAGCGCTGGTCGTCCGGATGGCACACCAGTACGGGCGTACGTGTCGTCGGGCGCAGCACCCCCGCGTCGCTGACCCTGCGGCCCACGAGTGAGTTGACGAGGGTCGACTTGCCGGCGCCCGTCGAGCCCCCGACCACGGCGAGAAGCGGCGCATCGGGAGCGTGCAGCCGCGGCATGAGGTAGTCGTCCAGCTGGGCGAGCAGTTCGTCCCGCGAGCGATGGGCACGTTCCGCACCGGGCAGCGGCAACGGAAACCGTGCGGCGGCGACACTGTCGCGCAGCGCGGTCAGTGCGTCGAGCAGTTCAGGCCGTACGTCCAAGATCGCCACATGCGCAGAATGCCCAAATTTGCTCACTTTTTGAAGCGTATCCACGGCACTGCGTGACGAAAACAATGGCTTTCGGGTGGGAATAGGCTCATTCACCCCATGTAGCCCACAAGACGACCGCTCCCCAGGCACTCACACCCATAACGACTGCGCAACACCCGCGCGGCGCACCGCCAAAACCGCTGCACGAATCGCACCCTCCTGCGATTATCGGGACCGCTTCACTGAACCTCCACATGGTGTCGCGGACGTGAAGCAGCCAGTGCCAGCCACGGGGACCCCTATCCTTGACCGCGCCACGGTCACCCGGAGGCAAGCCCACCCCTCCGCGACCGAGACCGGCCCCCGTAGCTCAGTGGATAGAGCAGGCGCCTTCTAAGCGCTTGGCCGCAGGTTCGAGTCCTGCCGGGGGCACTTCTGCCCGCCCCGGGGAGCGCGTCGAGCAGCTCCGCTGAGGGAGTCGGTGCCGGCCGAGTGTTGCTGATGAGGGAGGCTTCCATCCCCCTCTACCTGCGGCCCAAGCAGACCGAGCAGACGAGGCCCCTGGGCCCTCGGTCACTCACCGACTACTACCAGGACGAAGGGGTAAATGTCGTCCATGGAGCGCTTGAGCGAATGGTTGAGGCACCCGGGACCGACGCCGTTCCTGCACTTCGCGATGGCCTTTTCCCTGGGCGGGTGGGCAATCACGTGGCTTCTGCGGGTGGGACGTCATGGCTACCGGGTTTCCCCCTGGCTCGTAGGCGCGGTTCTCATGATCTTGGCCATCGTCGCGTTCTGGCGGGGTATGCGCCTGCGGCGGCAGCGGAGTCGATCGGCACCACAACCTGATCACCCACCAGCTACATGACCTGCCACGCATCCTGGTTGTTGCCTGCCCCGAGTGGTGGATACGCTCCTGACGCGCTGTCGGCAGGGCGACATGACGTTGGTGAACGCGGCTGGTTTCGGGTCGGTTGAGGGGACGGAAAATGGAACAGGGAATCGTGGTGCGGTTCGACGAGGTCAAGGGATACGGCTTCATCGCACCGGACGACGGCGGTGACGACGTCTTCGTCCACGCCAATGAGTTGAGCGGCCGGTCGGCGTCCGTCGCCTGCGGCACCCGGGTCGAGTTCGGCGTCCTGGACGGCGGGCGTGGCCTGAAGGCCTTCGACGTCCGGGTGCTCGACGGGACGCAGCCGACCGCCGGCAATGCGCCCGCCGCGGACAGGACCACCGGCGGCCCGTTGCCGAGCGGCGCGCTGGACGGCTCGCGGGCCGCGGCCAGGACCCCGAACGCCACCGCACAGCCGGCCCACGGCACCGGCCACGGGCTCACCGACGAGACCTGCGCGGTCTTCACGCAGAGCGAGTTCACCCGGCTGGCGACCGAGATGCTGCTGGCGAGCGGTCCGGACCTGACGGTGAAGCAGGTGCTCGAGATCCGCGGGGCACTGGTGGAGTTCGCGTCCGAGCACGGATGGGTCGACTGACGCGGGAGGGGATCGTGGGGGCGGACTCGCTCGTCAGAGGCGGGCGTCAGGGCCGGCGTCAGGCCCCCACACCACCGCAGCTGCCCGGCTAGGGGTTCGCGTCGCGCGCGATCAGGCCGGCCTGGGTGCGGTTCTCGCACCCCAGCTTGTCCAGCATCCGCGACACGTAGCCCTTGACCGTGGCCTCCGAGAGGTACAGCCGGGCCGCGATCTGCGCGTTCGACAGCCCGTCACCGATGCCGGCCAGCACCTCGGCCTCGCGCTCCGTCAGCGCCTTGATGAGCTTCCGTGCGCGGTCGCGGGCCGGCTGGCTTCCGGTCGATTCCGCGACCAGCCGGCGGGCGGCGGCGGCCGAGAGCACCGTGTGCCCCTCGGCCGCCACCCGCACGAGCCCGATCATGTCCTCCGGCGGCGTGGACTTGACCAGGAACCCCGCCGCGCCGGCCCGCAGCGCACGCATCACGTACTGGTCGGCGTCGAAGGTCGTCAGCACCACGATGGGCGGCGGATCGGCGAATTCACTGATCCGCTCGATCGCCGTGAGCCCGTCCACGCCCGGCATCCGCAGGTCCATGAGCACGACGTCGGGCCGGCAGCGCGCGACCGTCTCGATGCCTGCCGCCCCGTCGTGCGCCTCACCGACGACCTCGATGTCCTCGGCGGATCCGAGGATCGTACGCAGGAACACGCACACCATCTGCTCGTCGTCCACGACCACCACCCGGACCACCGTCACACCGCCGGTTCCGCGGTAGGAACGTACGCGGGCAGCGTGGCCTCGACGCTGAACCCGCCGTCCGGCGCGGGTCCGGCGCGCAGGGTGCCCGGCACGAGTTCGATGCGCTGCCGGAGGTGGGCGATGCCCAGGCCCGAGCCGGTACCGGCGAGCGCGCTGCTGGGCTTGCCGGTCGGCGGTGTGTTGCGGACCGTCAGCCGCACCTGCCCTTCTCCGTCGTCGTACTCGACGCGTACGGTCACCCGCGCGCCGGGAGCGTGCTTGCGCACGTTGGTCAGCGCCTCCCGTACGACGCGGTACGCCGTGCGTCCGACCACCGGCGAGGCGAGCGCCGGGTCGCCTTCCTCGATCAGCTCGGTCGGTATCCCCACCGCGGCGGACTCCGCGACCAGTTCGGCGAAACCCGCCACCGAAGGCGTGGAGTCGCCCTCCGGCGCCGTGCGCAGGATGCCGACCAGGTCCCGGAGTTCGTCCAGTGCCTGGGAGCCCGCCGAGCGCAGTTCCTCCGCGGCCTGCCGGGTCGCCTCGTCGGCCGCCGTCACCCGCAGCGCGCCGGCCTGCAGCACCATCAGGCTCACCCGGTGGGTCACCACGTCGTGCATCTCGCCGGCCAGCCGCGCGCGTTCCTCGGTTCGGGCCTGCTCGGCGAGCAGGTGGCGCTCCCGCTCGGCCCGCTCGGCGCGTTCGGTCAGTGCCAGCACCAGCCGCCTGCGGGCGTCGAAGTACAGGGCCAGCAGCGGCCCGACGGCGGTGCGGAGCACTCCGATCGTGATGATCATGACCGAGGGCTCCCAGGGCCGGGCGACGATGACCGTGAAGACGGCGAGCGCGAGGTACGCCGTCCGCCGGCGCTTCGCCCTGGCTTCGCCGGGTGCGGCCCCCCTGACCTCCCCCTGGGCCTGGTAGAAGATCGGCCCGTAGGCCGCCAGCACCGTCGCGAAGGGCGCCCACAGGTTCCCGGTGTGGGCCGGAGTCAGCGCACCGGCCGGCGAGATCAGCAGCGTCACCGCGAGCGTGAACGCGCCCAGCACGGCGAGGACCGTCAGGGGTGCCCGGCGGCGGGCCGCCAGCGAGAGGCAGGCGAGCCCCTGCAGGACGAGCATGACCCAGGCGAGCGGGCCGGGTTGAGCCGGCCACCATGTCGCACCCGCCAGCGTCGTCCCCGTGTCTAGCAGCAGGAAGACGACCGCGATCGCCACATCCAGGGCGACCGGATGCCGACGGTGCCACGGGGCTTCAGCCATGCCCCATACGGTAGGACATCCGCGCGGGCGCGGAGCCTGGCGCGAACCTCCGGCGGGAAGACCCTACGAAAGTCGGTACGGCGGCCCGTACGGCCGGCCCTTCGTCGTTCGCGGAACCGACCGCGTGCCCTGCCGCACGGCACCCCGGACGCGGTGCCATAGCGGCATGGATGCGAAACGAGACCAGGTCACCAATGCGCCCCGGCTGGGCCGCTACACGATCGACGCCGCCAACTCGACGGTGGCGTTCAGCAGCAGACACCTCTTCGGACTGATGCCGGTTCGCGGCACGTTCGCGATCCGGTCCGGGACGGTCGACGTGGCCGAGCCGCTCGCCGACTCCAGCCTCCGCGTGGAGATCGCCGCGGCGAGCTTCCACACCGGCAAGGAGCACCGGGACGGCGACGTACGGTCGGCGAAGTTCCTCGATGCCGGGCGGCACCCCGACATCACGTTCGTGTCGACGAGCGTGGAGCCCGCGGCCGTCACCGGCACGCTCACCGTGTGCGGTGTCGAGAAACCGGTCAGCCTGTCGATCGGCCGCGCCGACGTCTCGCCCGGAGTGTTCACGGTCCGCGCCACGACGCGCGTGGACCGGACCGAGTTCGGGGTGACCGCGGCCCGCGGGCTGGCCGGGCGCTACCTCGACCTGTCACTGGAGGTCACATGCGTCCACAGGTGACGACGGTGGCCGCGACCGCACCCCGGCCGGAGCCCGTACGCGACGGAGCCGCACATGTCTGACGCGGTGGTGGTGACGGACCTGCGCAAGAGTTACGGCGCGACGGAGGCCGTGCGCGGAGTGAGCTTCACCGTCGAGCACGGGGAGATCTTCGCGCTGCTCGGGCCGAACGGCGCCGGCAAGTCCACGTCGCTGGAGATCCTCGAGGGATTCCGCAGGCGTGACGCCGGGCAGGTCGACGTGCTCGGCTTCGATCCCGGCGACCGTTCCCGGGAGCGGGAGCTGCGCGAGCGCATCGGGCTGGTGCTCCAGGACATCGCGGTCGAGCCCTATCTGACGGTCCGCGAGACGATCGCACGCAACGCGGGCTACTACCGGGCGCCGCGCGACGTCGACGAGGTGATCGCGCTGGTCGACCTCGGCGGGCTGGAGCGGCGGAAGGTCAGGACGCTGTCCGGCGGCCAGAAGAGGCGCCTGGACCTGGCGCTGGGCATGATCGGCGATCCGAGTCTGCTCTTCCTCGACGAACCGACGACCGGGTTCGACCCGAACGCGCGCCGCGGTGCGTGGCAGCTGGTGCGCAACCTGCGTGACACCGGCACCACCATCCTGCTCACCACCCACTACATGGAAGAGGCCCAGGAGCTGGCCGACCGGGTGGCGGTGATCTCCGGCGGCGAGATCGTGTCCGCGGGTACGCCCTCGACCCTCGGCGGGCGCGACACCGTCCGGGCGCGAATCCGCTTCGCCCTGCCGGCGGGCTGCACGGCCGCCGATCTGCCGGTCGCCGCCGTGCCGGACGGCACGTTGCCGGGCGCGGTCACCGTGGAGACCGGGGAACCGACCAAAACGCTGCATCAACTGACGGACTGGGCGCTGCGGCGCGGCACGGTGCTCAACGGGCTCTCCGTCGACCGGCCGAGTCTGGAGGACGTCTACCTCCGCCTGACCAGTCAGAACGCACCGGAACCAACGACGGAGAGGAGCGCCCGGTGAGCTTCGCCGACCCTCCCTCCCGGAGTCGTGACGTCGTGCTGCTGGCGCACCAGATCCGCTACGAGCAGCTGACCTTCTGGCGCAACCCGCAGAGCGCCTTCTTCACCTTCATCTTCCCGGTCGTGATCATCACGATCTTCGGCGCGCTGTTCCACGACATCCCCGCCAGCCCGTTCTACCAGGGGCTGACGGCCCTCGAGTACTACGTGTCCACGATCGCCGGACTGTCCGTGCTGGGCGCCTGTTACAGCCAGTTGGCCATCGTGCTCTCGTCCCGGCGGCAGGACGGGATACTCAAGCGGGTGCGGGCGACCCCGCTGCCGACCTGGATGTACTTCGTCGGCCTGCTGGCCCACTGCGTCATGGTGAGCATCGTGGACGTCCTGATCATCGTCGGGATCGGCAACCTCTTCGGCGTGCCGCTGCCCGGGCCCGCTCAGTGGCCCGCGATCACCGTCGTGCTGGTGCTCGGTGCAGCCGGCTTCTGCGCCTTGGGCGTCGGCGTGGCCTCCCTGATCCGCAATGCCGAAGCGGCGCCCGCGGT
>NZ_JBOHCV010000383.1:0-5276 GCF_050698815.1 Streptomyces sp. | reverse complement strand
GGCCGGCGCGGCGCCGGACCGTTCCAGCGGCGAGCCGGACGCGGGGGAGCGGAGCCCGGCCGGGCAGGGGACGAACGGGCGGCTGACCGTGCTCCTGCTAGCCGTGATGACCTTCCTCGCCGCGCTGGTGTCGGACGCTCCGGCGTCCTGGAGCGGCGTCTATCTCCGGGACCTGGGCGCGGACGCCGCGGTGGCCGCCTCCGGATACGCGGCCTTCTCGGCCGGGGAGGTCGTCACCCGGCTCATCAACGACCGGCTGGTCAACCGGCTCGGCTGGGTCCGCCTGATCCGGACCGGCACCCTGTGCTGCGCGGCCGCGCTCACCGCCGCGCTGCTCATCGGAGAGCCCGGGATCGCGCTGGCGGCGTTCGTCGTCGCCGGGGCCGGGATCAGCGCCGTCTTCCCCGGCACCTTCACCGCGGCGGGCGCACTTCCCCGCCCGGCCCTGGCGATGGGCCAGCTCGGCTTCGCCGGCAACCTCGGCTGGCTGCTGGTCTCGCCGCTCATCGGCGGCCTGGCGACACTGGCCGGACTGCCCGCCGCCCTCGGCGTGCTGGCCGTCGCCGCCCTGCTCATCACCGCCCTCGCCCCGAACACCCGCCCGCCCCCACCGGCCTCCCCGGCGCACGCCGACCGGCGACGCCCCACCCGCTCCGTGGAGAGCTAGCGCCGGTCACGGCGCCGGCCGTCCCCCTCAGGGTCAGAGCACGTAGCGGAGTCGTCCGCTCGCTGCTGGGGGAGATCCCCAGGCGGCAGCAGCTGGTCGAACCCCTCCCAGCCCTCCCAGGACCACACGTCGGTCTCGAGGTCGGGGGAGAGCGGCACGAACCGGCCGATCTCGAAGTCGTCGGTCCCCAGGTCGAACCAGCGCTCGTCGACCACCTCGGTGCCCAGACCGACGGCGCGCGCGTTGAGCCGCACCAGCAGTTTCACGCCCTTCACGTTTTCCAGCGTCTTGCCCTGGATTTCCCGGAACGGCAATTCGCGGGCGGGCGCCTCGACCGGAATCCACACGGTGAAGGGAGCACCCCTCTCCACGGCCAGCCACGTTCTCTCATCGGCAGGGTCGCCGTTCGCGTCGAGGACCTTCAGCCACTTCTTGTAGACGACCAGGGTGCCGTCGTGCGGGGACACCTCCAGATACCGCAGGTGCGCCCGGGCGTGCAGGTCGACGATGTTGAGGTTGTCCAGGTGGTTGTAGAAACGCACCGCGATGATCGCGTTCTCGCTGTCCGCGTACCGCCGGGCATAGCCGGGGAAGTCCGCGGTCGAGGAATGGGAGATGCTCGCCCGCCGCCGCCAGACGAACGGCTTCACCGTGAACAGTTTGATCAGGACGATACCGAGGAGGGTCGCGGGCACCATGGCGCCGATCACCGATGCGAGCGTGGAGATGACTTCGTGCGCGGTGTTGTTGCGCTGAACCTCGAGGTCGGCCGTTCCGACGCAGGCACGCAGGGCCTCGAGCGCGGTGTTCAGAAGACGTGAACCGTCGTCCATCCGGTCGCCCACGCTCTGCGCGGAACGCTCGGTGAGCACGTACAGCAGTGCGATCGAGACGGCGAGTGCGAGCAGCCCTAGAAATGTGATGGCGAGGAGAGTGTGAAGCGAGCGCCCAGCGATCCACCAGCGAACTGAAGTGCGGTTCCGGGGGTGCGGTCGGCGACCCCCGAATAACGGCCGGTTCATCCCCAACCTTCCTGTTTCCTCGTTCAGTTGACTCGAACAGGCATCCCTTCCCAGGTGAGTCCCCGCCAACCGCAGGATGGAGTCGTGATGTCCCGGCGCCCTGGGTAGGAGTGTTATGGAATGCTGTGCCCTCCATCCGACTCTCCGGAAGGCGTCCCCGTGAAGAACCGCAGCCTGGAGGCGCTGGGGCTCGCCGACGTGCCCGCCATGCAGCCCCTCACCTATCCGGGGCGCCCAGTCACCGAACCCAGCTTGCTGACCAACGGTGAACTGCTCCCGCTTGGTGTGCGGCCCGAGCGGCTGGGCGCCTGGCACGTCATCGGAACGGAAGCCGGGAGTACGGGGTCCGAGGGCATGCTGGACCACGTACTCGCACACCTGGGGCAGGCCGACGCGGGACAGCGCCATCCCGTCATCGCGGTGGGTTCCAACGCCTCGCCCGGACAGGTCAGCCACAAGCTGGCCCGGCTGGACCTGCCGGCCGCCGTGCCGATGGTGCCGGTGCGGGTGAGCGGCATCTCCGTGGGATGTTCCGGACACATCAGTCCGGCCGGATACGTCGCCGCCACCCCCTACATGGATCCGGACGCGGAGTCGACGCTCGTGGTCACGTGGCTGGACTCCAGCCAGCTCAAGGCGGTCGACAGCACGGAGATCCCGGACTACCAGCGCGCCATTCTGCCGGGAAACCGCTTCGAGATGACCATGCCCTCCGGTGAGCGGCTCGGCGGAGCGTACATCTACTTCAGCGCCCACGGCGTCCTCGCCGGACCGGACAAACGGCCGCGTCCGGGCGGCGGGGACCAGGTCGCGCTGCTCGACTCGCTCCTCGATGACTCCTCGCGGCTGCGCGGTCTGCTCGGGCCCGACCCCAAGACCTGGGTCGAAAGGGCCGGTGCGGACCGGGAGATCCGGGAGCTGGGTACACGGATCTTCGGCGAGGAGGGCTGGGTGCTCCCGCAGAACGAGTTTCTGCCGTTCGTGGACGACCACCCCGAGTCCCAGGCCTCCCGCTACGACGAACTGCCGCCGGTGAGCGGTTCGTTGCCCTCGTTTGCTGAGAGCTCCTAACGGAATGGACCGCCCCCCGATCCGCGTGCGGTAGGGCGAGACGAGTGCGAAGGAAGATCACTACTCTGCATGAGTGCTCGCTTGCGACGAGTTGACTTCCACCGAGCGTGAGCTGTGGGGCGCGTTCCCCGAGGGACGCCATGTGGACCTGCGCACCGGTGTGCCCGAGGACGACGCCCGGTCCTGGAAGACACTGCCGAAGATGCCGAACGGTGCGATCGACACCACGAAGATCAGCCCGTAGACCAGCAGGTCACCGAAGCTGAGCGAGCGGTGCAGCTCCTGCCGGTAGCCGTGACTCTCGATGCTCTGCGTCGACTCTGCGTGCCCCTCGGCGGAAGGGCCGAGTCGGCGCAGCCGCTCCGCGTACGGCCGCTCACCGGCGGCATCCGACGGCGTGCGGATACGTTCGCACGTGAAGGAAACTGCATCAAACCAATTTGATGTATCCTTCTGAGTATGGTGCCTACGGGTCAAGCCACCCCGGCGTTCGTACGTCTGGCCGCTCATCCACTGCGGTGGCGGCTGCTGACCGTGCTGGCCGCGAGCGACTACCGGGTCCGTGAACTTGTCGAACTGGTCGGCCACCCGCAGAACCTGATCTCCTACCATCTGCGGCTGCTGCGCGGCAGCGGACTGGTCACCGCCCGTCGGAGCAGCTTCGACGCCCGGGACAGCTACTACCACCTGGATCTGGAGCACTGCGCGCACGCGCTGACCGCCGCCGGTACTGCCCTGCACCCGGCGCTGCGCCTCGATCCCACCCCATCAGCTGCCGCGCCGGTCGAACCGTCGGGCCGGCCCCGCGTGCTGTTCGCGTGTACGGGCAACAGCGCCCGCTCACCGATCGCCGAGGCCCTGCTGCGCCACCGCACCGGCGGTCACGTGGAGGTGGCCAGTGCCGGCAGCCACCCGAAACCGTGTATCCACCCCGCTGCCGTGCGGGTGCTGCGCGACCACCACGGCATCGACATAGCCGACCGGCGTCCCCGGCATCTGGACACATTGGCCCGCCGCCGGTTCGACTACGTGATCAGCCTGTGCGACAAGGTCCGCGAGGTCTGCCCCACCTTCAACGATCAGCCGCGACTGATCCACTGGAGCATCCCCGACCCGGCCGTCGGCGTCACCGACCAGCAAAGCACCCTCGCCTTCACACGCTCGGCGGCGGAAATAGACACCCGCATCCGCTACCTGCTGCCCGTCCTTGTTCACGCCACGAACCCGGAGGTCCAGTCGTGACAACCACACCCGGTGAAGTCGCCGGCATCCGCTACATCGTCGACGACGTGGCTGCCGCCATCGACTTCTACACCACCCACCTCGGCTTCACTCTGCACACCAACCCCGCGCCCGCCTTCGCCGACGTGATCCGCGGCCCCCTGCGGCTGCTGCTGTCCGGGCCGGCAAGCTCCGGCGCCCGGGCCACGCCCGACGACTCCACCGCGCCAGGCCGCAACCGCATCCATCTCATCGTCGACGACCTCGACGCCGAGATCGACCGGCTGCGCACCGCCGGGGTGTCATTCCGCAGCGACGTCATCGCAGGGCCAGGCGGCCGCCAAATCCTGCTCACCGACCCCGCCGGCAACCTCATCGAACTGTTCCAGCCCGCGCCTCGCTGATACATCGCCTCGTGGCTCACTGGTCGCGGTGGTGCACGGTGAGGGCCGCGGCTGCGAGCGTCCAGACCCCGTAGCCCCTGGACGGTAGCGAAGCGAGGAGGACGTCCACGTGGACGCAGATCGGAACGAGATGCAGTCCGGCGTTGTCGCAGGACGGCTGGAAGGGAGCCTTGGAGCCGTGCTCAGAGAGGAACCGGTCATCGTGCTCGCACCGAGGCCGACAACGGTGCACGGACGGTCGGGAAGTCGACACTGCTCGCCACGATGGGAGAGCAGGCGACGCACTGCAGAGTGGACCGAAGCTACGTGTCTCGGTCGGCTTCCTGAGCTGCACGTTCCAGTCGGCTGCGATAGTTCTCCCACCACGCCGAATCGCCCGGCGCCATGCTGTCGTTGCCCTTGTTCATCCCCACTGCACCGTCTAGGAGTTCCCGGATGATGTCGGCGTGCCCGGCATGCCGGTGCGTGTCAGCAATCACGCGCACCACGGCATGATGCAACGTCACCTCGTCCCTGCCGCTTGGCCACCACGGCACTGTGCCGATCGTGTCCAGCGCCAGCGCGTCGATCGTCGCGTCCGCGTGCGCCCACGCCCGCCGGTAAAGCTCCACGATGTGCTTCCGTGACTCGTCGGCGGTGACCCACATATCCCCGTTGGGCTCAGCACGCTCACGCGGTCGCGGGGTGGCACGGTCACCCAGCTCGCCGTGCTCAGGATCTGCACGAGGGCCACGTCCGGGAAGCGCCAACTCGCGGCCGTCCCGGTGCTGGTGAGCCAGTACAGACGGTGCCCGTACGGATCCCGGATGACCGCTCCGCAGTCCTCACCGAGCCGTGCCAGCACACGGTCGCCCAGGTAGGCGGGTGCCCTCACCGCGTCCCACCAGACAC
>NZ_JBOHCV010000382.1:0-9300 GCF_050698815.1 Streptomyces sp. | reverse complement strand
GTGAACCACCCCGAAGATCCCGACGTCCACCATCACAGTACGGCGGCACGGGATCCACGGGGGTGGTTCCGTGCCGCCGTACTTCGCGTACGGATCAGTGCCGGCTGAGCGCGCGACGCCACACGGGAAAGTCGAAGTAGGTGTCCGGGAAGGTCTCCGGCCGGAAGGTGTAGTGCCACCACTCGTTCTCGTAGTTCGCGAAGCCGGCCTTCTCCAGTCCGTGCTTCAGCAGCAGCCGGTTCGCCCGCTGCTCGCCCTTGATGCGCGGATCGAGCGTGTGAGCGAGCGTGTCGAAGCAGTCGTAACCGGTGCCCATGTCGAGGGAGTTGTCGGGGAAGCGGACATTCTTCGGAGCGAAGCAGGGAACCAGCGGCTCACCCGGCCGGTACGGCCGGGTCGGCCGGGCGGGCAGCCGCACCAGGGTCAGATCGACCGTACTTCCCCTGCTGTGCCCCGACTTCTCGGCGATGTAGCCGTCTTCGAAGAGCCGGTCCTTCGCGACCCGCGGATAGAACTCACCCTTCATCCGCTCGTCGTCCAGATCCTTCGCCCAGTCGACGAAGTGATCGACGGCGCGCTGCGGCCGGTAACAGTCGTACATCTTCAGCGAATAGCCGCGCCCGAGGAACGAACGCTGTGCCCTGCGCAGCGCCTCGGCGGTGTCGCGGGTGACGATGCACATGCGCTGCCGGTAGCCGCGCACGGGCTCGCCGACGAAGTTGTGCCGCGTCGGGTAGCGGTTCTCCTGAAGGATGCTCGGAGCCACGTCGCGCAGCGCGACGAACTCCTTCGGTGCCGTGGGCTCCTGGGACGCCCGGTGGCCCGGCTTCTCCTGCGCGGGGAACCCTGTCGGCCCCGCGGACGCCGCGGATGCGGGGGTGACGAGGGTCGCGCAGGCGAGCAGCACTGCGGCGAGCCGGGAGCCGCTGAATCTTCCTCTGAATGACATGGCCATTCCTCTATCAGGTGCGCAGGCGCACCGGGTAGCCCACTGCACCCCCGTCTTCCTGTGCCACCAGCGTCTCGCCGCCCCGCAGGCGCACGGTGAACCGCTCAGCCGGCGCCGGTTCCCGGCCCTCACCCGCGTCGCCGATCAGCAGCCCGCTGCCGGTTCGTCCCGGAGCGGGCGGCCATACCTCCAGCTCCGTGGCGCCGTCCGCGCCCGCCACCGGTATCGCCGCACCGGCCCGTGCCAGCACCGGTATACGGGAGGGCGGCGCCTCGAGGACCACCTCACCCCCGCCCTCGTGTACCTCGCCCGTGGCCGTGTCGTACCACCGTCCGTACGGCAGCCGCACCGGGCGGCGCCGCGCGCCTTCGTTCAGCACCGGCGCCACCAGCAGCGCGTCGCCCAGCAGAAAGGCGTCGTCGCACTCCCGCAGCGCCCGGTCCCGGGGATGCTGCCACCACAGCGGCCGGACGTACGGGGCACCCGTGCGATGTGCCAACTGGGCCAGGGTGCTGAAGTACGGCAGCAGCCGCTCCCGTTCCGCCATCGCCGAAGCGCAGTCCGCCAGCACCCGCGGACCGAATTCCCATGGTTCCCGCCGCCCTGCACGCTGTGCGGCGCGGGTACGGAACAGCGGCAGATACGCGCCCAGTTGGAACCAGCGCAGGAACAGCTCGGGCGAGGGCGAACCGGTGAACCCGCCGATGTCCGGGCCCGAATACGGCACTCCGCACAGTCCCAGACCCAGGACCAGCGACAGCGATGCGCGCAGCCCCGCCCAGTCGGTGGCCGGCTCACCGGAGCAGGCGCCGCCGTAGCGCTGCATGCCCGCCCAGCCGGAGCGTGAGATGAGGTACGGGCGTTGCTCCGGCCGCGACCGGCTCAGCCCCGTATGGGCCGCTTCCGCCATCATCAGCGCGTAGACGTTGTGGGCCTCCCGGTGGTCACCGCCGCGCCCTTCCAAGGCGTGCCGTGCGGAGCGTGGCAGCGTACGGTCGCCGAAGGCGGCGAAGACCGTGGGCTCGTTCATGTCGTGCCACGCCCCGGCGAAGCCGTCCGCCAGCCGCCCCGCGTACAGCTCGGCCCACCACTTGCGCGCCCGCGGCTCGGTGAAGTCGGGGTAGACCGCCTCGCCCGGCCAACCCACTCCGCGCACCTCCCGGCCCCGCGCGTCCCGTACGAACGCGTCCACAGCCGCACCGCTGTCATGGACCGCGTTGCCCGGTTCGGCCTTGACCGCCGGCCCGATGACCGACACCAGACGCACACCGTCCGCGCGCAGTTCGGCGGCCAGCCTGGGCAGACCGGGGAAACGGGCGCGGTCGACGGTGAAGACGCGGCCACCGTCGTAGTGGTCGGCGTCCAGGTGCAGCGCGCGCAGCGGCAGCCCCCGCTCCCGGTAACCCGCCGCTATCCGCCGTACCTCCCGCTCACCTGCGGTGAAGCGGCGCGCGTGCTGATGGCCGAGCGCCCAGGCGGGCGGCAGCGCGGGCGGGCCGGACAGCAGTGCCCAGCCGTGCAGCACACGGGCGGGTGGGCCCACGATCACCCAGTAGCGCAGCGGCCCGCCGGTCATCCGCAGTTCGCTGCGGCCGTTCCTGTCGTGTCCCGAACCCTGGCCCTCCAGGCCCTCGCTGAACGTCACCCGGCCGTCCCAGGAGTTGTCATGGAAGACCAGATGGGTTCCCACATCCGCGACGACCAACTGGAGCGGCATCGTGATGTACAGCGGATCCTGAGGCGGACCGAAGGCACCCTGCTGACCGGTGTTCCACAGCCGGTAGGAGCCGTTTCGCAGGCGGGGGCCCGACGCCCGGCCGCCGAGACCGAAGAAATGAGCATCTGGGGCCACTTCGGCGCGCTGCAGCCAGCGCGCGGCCGACGGCCCCGTACACGCCGTCCCCGGCTCCGCCCCGGGCTGCGCTTCCCGCTCCGGCTCCCACCAGCGTGGCGGCAGCTCCCGGCGCAACAGCGCACCGCCCGGCGTCCGCACTTCCACGGTGCCGTGCCGGGACACGGTCAGCAGCAGCCGCTCGGAGACCACCCGCCACCCGCCGTCCTTGTCCGGCTCCAGCTCCGCGCGGGTGTCCGGCCCGGGGACCCGGCCGCCCAGCGCGTACGACGGCTCGGGCTCCGCGCCGTCCCAGCCGAGGAAGACGGCACCGCCCACGGCCACCCGCACCGACAACGACGAACGCTCGAACCGGATCACCCCGCCGCCCGCCCGTGGCTCCATCCCCCGTGCCCGGCCTGGCACCCGCGCCCGTTCGGCACCCGGCGGCGGCAGTGCCACGGCGTCCGCGCGGCGCCGTCGCCACGCCGCCCGTACGGTCCCCACCCGCCATGCCGCGGCGACCGTCTTCACCGACCGCATCAGGCCACGCGCATCCATGACGGTTACCCTGCCATCGGGGCGGAACCTCGTCAGGGGCGTTCAACTGGCGTTCATTCAGCGACCACCTGGCCTTCTCGTGCGCCCCCCTGCGCCCCCCTGCGCCCCTGGGTACGCGCCCCTGCGCGCCGCGCCGGGACGCCGGTGGGACCCTGGTGGGGCCCGCGGTGGGTCGTGGTGCGGCCACACGCCCGGTGACCCTGGCGTGTGGTGTCCGCCATGGCGCGACAGATGATCAGGTGGCATCGTCCTGCCCAGCCGCCGAGTACGCCCACAGGCGTGCCGCCAGCCCAGCCGGACCAGGAGCCGCCATGACCACAGCGCACAGCACACCGCAGCCGCAGCCCATCGTGCCGGAGCCCCTCTGGCAGCCGGGCCCGGACCGCATCGCTGGTGCGCAGATCACCCGGTTCCAGGCATGGGCTTCCGAACACCACGGCGCACCCGCGGCCACGCCCGGGGACCCGGCCGCCGCCTACGCGGCACTGCACCGCTGGTCCGTCGAGGAGCTGGCCACGTTCTGGCAGGCCCTCACGGAGTGGTTCGAGATCCGCTTCTCCACGCCCTACGAGTCCGTTCTGGCCGACCCCGCTATGCCCGGTGCCACCTGGTTCCCCGGCGCCACGCTCAACTACGCCGAACACGCACTCCGGACGGCCGAGGATCCCGCGCGCGTCGACGACGCCGCACTGCTGCACGTCGACGAGGAGCACGAGCCCCGGACCATCACCTGGGGGGAGCTGCGCGGCCAGGTGGCCTCGCTCGCGGCGGAGCTGCGCCGTCTGGGCGTACGGCCGGGGGACCGGGTCAGCGGCTACCTCCCCAACATCCCCGAAGCGGCCATCGCCCTGCTGGCCACCGCCGCCGTCGGCGGTGTGTGGACCTCGTGCGCCCCCGACTTCGGCGCCCGCAGCGTCCTGGACCGTTTCCAGCAGGTCGAGCCGACAGTGCTGTTCACCGTCGACGGATACCGCTACGGCGGCAAGGAGCACGACCGGCGCGAGACCGTCACCGAACTCCGCCGCGAACTGCCCACCCTGCGCGCTGTCGTACACGTCCCCCTCCTCGGCACCCCGGCCCCCGACGGCACCCTCGAATGGTCCGACCTCACCTCCGCGGCCGACGACTCGGGGAGCGGCGCACCCGTCTTCGAGCAGGTGCCGTTCGACCACCCGCTGTGGGTGCTCTACTCCTCCGGCACCACCGGCCTGCCCAAGGCCATCGTCCAGTCGCAGGGCGGCATCCTGCTGGAACACCTCAAGCAGCTCGGCCTGCACAACGACATCGGCCCGGACGACCGCTTCTTCTGGTACACCTCCACCGGCTGGATGATGTGGAACTTCCTCGTCTCCGGCCTGCTCACCGGCTGCACCGTCGTCACCTACGACGGCAGCCCGGGCTACCCGGACGTCACCGCCCAGTGGCGCGTGGCCGCCCGTACGGACACGACGTTCTACGGCACGTCCGCCGCGTACGTCATGGCCTGCCGCAAGGCGGACATCCACCCCGGCCGCGACCTGGACCTCTCCCGGATCAAGTGCGTGGCCACCACCGGCTCCCCGCTGCCGCCCGACGGCTTCCGCTGGATCCACGACGAGATCTCCGAGGACATGTGGATCGCCTCCGTCAGCGGCGGCACCGACGTGTGCAGCTGCTTCGCCGGTGCCGTGCCCACGCTCCCCGTGCACACCGGGGAGCTGCAGGCCCCCTCACTCGCCACCGACCTGCACTCCTGGGACCCGCACGGCAAGCCGCTCACCGACGAGGTCGGCGAACTCGTCGTCACCAGTCCGCTGCCCTCCATGCCGGTCCGCTTCTGGAACGACCCGGACGGATCGCGCTACCACGACAGCTACTTCGAGATGTTCCCCGGCGTCTGGCGGCACGGGGACTGGATCACCCTCACCGGCCGCAACACCGTCATCATCCACGGCCGCTCCGATTCCACGCTCAACCGGCAGGGCGTACGGATGGGTTCGGCCGACATCTACGAGGCGGTCGAACGACTCCCCGAGATCCGCGAATCCCTCGTGATCGGCGTCGAACAGAGCGACGGCGGCTACTGGATGCCGCTCTTCGTCCACCTCGTCGAGGGCGCCGTCCTCGACGACACCCTCCGTGACCGCATCAAGGGCGCCATCCGCGAAGGACTGTCACCTCGGCACCTGCCCGACGAGATCATCGAGATCGAGGGCGTGCCGCACACGCTGACCGGCAAGCGCCTCGAAGTACCGGTCAAACGCCTGCTCCAGGGCGCACGGCTGGAAAAGGCGGTCAACCCCGGCTCCGTCGACAACGTCGAACTGCTCCGCTTCTACGAACGGCTGGCGGACGATCGCACCGGGTGACGCACGTCGTCCCCGACGACGATGTCAGACCCCTCGATTACGGTGAGTGAGCAAGTGATCCGTAGCGCCGAGGGGGAGACCATGGCACACAGCAGAAGCCGCAAGCGCAGCCGGTACCGGGCGCTGCGCCGCGAAGTGCCGAGCATCGTCGGGGTGCTGGCGGACGAGACGCATTTCGCCCGCATGCGTGGCTACGCTTCCTTCACCTTCGGCGATCACCAGAACTATCTGCGCCGGCTGGAAGGACTGCTGCGGGCACTCGCCGCACAGCATGTGCACCTCCACGTCGCGCTCTTCGACCCGGTCGGCTTCGAACTGTTCTGCCAGGAGGAGCGGCTCGACCCCGACACCTCCGCCAGCCGCACGCGCTACACCGCGGAGGTCGCGACCCTCGGCACCACCATGCCCTACCGGGGCCAGCCGATCGGCCAGTTGCTCCCACAGCTCCTCGACGCGCACGCCTGCCGCCTCACCTGGGAGGCGGGGGCGGACGTGCTGGCACACACCGGCACCTGCACGGAATGCGGTGCCGACATCGGGCGTGCCGTCTTCGACCGGGCCGCCCGGGCGCTGGCTCTGGTGCTGGAAGCGGCCGGCACCGGCACCCACCATCTGGTCGGCAGTGTCGCGGTCCCCGGGATCCCCCTGGTCACCGCACTCGATGTGCGAAGAGCCCCCGATGGAGAGCTGCACGCCCAGGAGGAGGCCGCCCTCGCCCTCACCACCGCCCTGGCCGCGGGCCTCGCCACCGCGAGCCCGGGCGGGCTCGTACTGCGCACGGACCCGGCGGACGAGGACGGGGCGGCGCGCGATCTGGTCCGCGGCTGGCGCCTCGATCCGGAGACGTGCTGGCTGCGGGCCCTGACCGCCGCCGAGGTCTTCGCGGCCTACTGCACCGATCCCGTGACCCGTGAACCTGTCGCTCCCGAGCCCGGCGTCGAGCACGCGCCAGGCTTCGACCTGCCCGCCCCCGGAGGTGACCCGCACTGCTGAGGCCGCCCCCGGGCACGGTCGCGCTCATTCGCCGGAAAGGACCGCCCGTGCCGCGACCTGGGCGTCACCCGCGCTGTCGGCGGCCCGCGCGGCGGACGCGGCACGCTCGCACTGCGCCAGCGTGTGCTTGGCCAGCGTGGCCCGCACGTACGGAATCGAGGCCGCGCCCATCGACAGACTGGTCACACCGAGCCCCGTCAGCACACAGGCCAGCAGCGGATCCGCAGCCGCCTCGCCGCAGACACCACAGCTCTTGCCCTCGGCCTCCGCCGCCTCGGCGGCCAGCGCCACCAGATCCAGCAGGGCGGGCTGCCAGGGATCCTGCAGCCGGGAGACGGCGCCCAGCTGACGGTCGGCGGCGAAGGTGTACTGCGCGAGGTCGTTGGTGCCCAGCGAAAGGAACTCCACCTCCTGCAGAACCGACCGGGCCCGAAGCGCCGCGGACGGAATCTCCACCATCGCCCCGAACTTGGCCCGCAGTCCGGCCGCGCGGCAGGCGTCCGCGAAGGCCTTGGCGTCGGTGCGGTCGGCCACCATCGGGGCCATCACCTCGAGGTAGACCGGCAGGCCATCGGCGGCCTTGGCGAGCGCGCCGAGCTGATCCCGCAGCACCTCGGGATGGTCCAGCAGCGTGCGCAGTCCACGCACACCGAGCGCCGGATTGGGCTCCTCGCCAGGGGTGAGGAAGTCCAGCGGCTTGTCCGCGCCCGCGTCCAGCACCCGGACCACGACGCGCCCCTCGGGGAACGCCTCCAGCACCTGCCGGTAGGCGGAGACCTGCTTCTCCTGCGACGGTGCCTTCGCGCTGTCGTCCAGAAAGAGGAACTCGGTACGGAACAGTCCCACGCCCTCCGCGCCCGCCTCGAGCGCCGCGGCCACGTCCGCGGGCCCGCCGACGTTCGCCAGCAGCGGCACCTTGTGACCGTCCGACGTGGCCCCCGGACCCTTGCTGGAGTCCAGCGCGGCCTTGCGCTCCGCGGCCAGCCGGGCCAGCGCGGCCTGCTCCGCCTCGCTCGGCGCCACCGTGATCTCACCTGTGCTTCCGTCCACCGCGACGACGGTGCCCTCGGCCACCGCACAGGCACCCGGCAACGCCACGACCGCGGGCACGCCCAACGCCCGGGCCAGAATCGCGCTGTGACTGGTCGGTCCGCCCTCTTCGGTCACGAAGCCCAGGACCAGGGCCGGGTCGAGCAGTGCGGTGTCGGCAGGAGCGAGGTCGCGCGCGACGAGTACGTAGGGGTGATCGCTGTCCGGCACGCCCGGCATCGGTACGCCCAGCAGCCGCGCCACGATCCGGTTCCGCACATCGTCCAGGTCGGCCACCCGTCCCGCGAGATACTCGCCCGCGTTCGCGAGCAGCGCACGGTAGGCGGCGAACGCGTCGTAGACCGCTCGCTCCGCACTGCTCCCGACGGCGATACGCCGCTCGACGTCGGCCACCAGCTCCGGGTCCTGGGCCATCATGGCCTGCGCTTCCAGAACGGCCTGCGCCTCGCCGCCCGCCAGATTGCCGCGCGCCATCAAGTCGTTGGCCACAGCTTCCACCGCCTGGCGCGACCGCTGCTGCTCCCGCGGCGCGTCCTCCTCGGTGATCTGCTTGGCCGGCGGCTCCAGGACGGCGGTACCCATGTGCCTTACTTCGCCGACCGCCACTCCGTGACTGACGCCGACGCCTTGAAGCGTTCTGTCCATCTCACCCGTCTCCGGTCGGTGCGGTGGCCGCGGCCACCGCCGTGGTTCTCGCGTACCCGGCCCGCCCGCGCAGGGCGGGTACGGGGGTCACTTCCAGTTGAACAGTGTCGTGCTCAGCTCGATGTCGCCCTCTTCGATGACAGCGGCAAGCGAGTCGGCGTCGGCCTCGAGCGCGATCACCGGAGAGATCGGCGACTTGCCGGCCGCTTCGACGGCGGCCGGATCCCAGCGGACGATCGGATCTCCACGCTGCACCGTGTCCCCCTTGGCGGCACGGAGTTCGAAACCCTCGCCATTGAGCTGCACGGTGTCGATCCCGAGATGAACCAGCACACCGTGGCCGTCCGCGTCCACCACCACGAAGGCGTGCGGGTGCAGCGAGACGATGACGCCGTCCACCGGCGCGACCGCCGTGGTCGGCTGACGCAAGGGATCGACAGCGGTGCCGGGGCCCACCATCGCGCCGGCGAACACGGGGTCCGGTACGGCCGACAGTGCGACGGCCTGTCCCGTCAAGGGGGACGTCACGGTGGTCATGGGATGCCTCCCGATGAGGATCGAACAGCCGCCGTCGCTACCTGTCCCGGACGGCGCACCGTTCAGAGCGTAAGTCATGGGAACGGCCTGTTCCCTGCGGGCGCGGGGGCGTGGCGTGAACCTCACGCTCTGCGTGCGGACCTGGGGCTTCCGCGAAACCGATTTGCCCGCGTCCCGGCGGAGCGGTACTGTCAACCCCCTGCCCAGCGCCGACAGCTGGGTGAGCCGCCCCAATTTCGTTACGGGGCAAGGAGCTTGGTAGAGTCGGAAACACCGAGAGGGAAGCGCCCGGAGGGGCCCTGTGAGGGGTTGCGAAGGTAGCGTCCGTTCTTTGAGAACTCAACAGCGTGCTAAAAGTCAACGCCAGATATGTTGATACCCCGTCC
>NZ_JBOHCV010000381.1:0-13100 GCF_050698815.1 Streptomyces sp. | reverse complement strand
GGTCCGTACGCCCCGGTGCAGGGCCACCACGCCGCCCGTCAGGTTGCGCCACGCCACCGTCGACCAGCCTGCACGCTGGAGGCGGGCGGCCAGGGCGGGCTGGTCGGGCCAGGCGCGGACGGACTCGGCGAGATACACGTAGGCGTCGGGGCTGCTGGAGACCGCTCTGGCGACCGGGGGCAGGGCCCGCATCAGGTACTCGGTGTAGACGGTGCGGAACGGGGTCCAGGTGGGCTGGCTGAATTCGCAGATGACGACGCGGCCGCCGGGCGCGGTGACCCGGTGCAGCTCGCGGAGTGCGGCATCGGTGTCCTGGACGTTCCGCAGCCCGAAGGAGATCGTGACGGCGTCGAACGCGCCGTCACGGAAGGGCAGTCGGGTCGCGTCGCCGGCGGTGAAGGGCAGCCACGGATGGCGCTGCTTGCCCTCCCGCAGCATTCCGGTGCTGAAGTCGCACGGCACGGTGTACGCCCCGGCCGCCGCGAACGGCTGCGCGGAGGTGCCCGTACCCGCGGCGAGGTCCAGTACGCGTTCGCCCGGACGCGGGTCGACGGCCTGGACCGTCGCCCGCCGCCATTGGCGGGCCTGCCCGAGGGAGAGCACGTCGTTGGTGAGGTCGTAGCGCGCGGCGACGTCGTCGAACATCGCGGCGACTTCGTGCGGCTGCTTGTCCAGGGATGCGCGGGTCACCAGGCCATTGTGGCGGTTCCCCGCGGGGGTGACGCCGCGGGGGCACGAAAGGCCGTGTCCCCAGCCGTGTGGCGCGCTGGGGACACAGTCGTTCCGGAAGGTCAGCGGGTGCGGATCAGTTCGACTCGATGAGGTTCAGTTCCGGGTGCGCGGTTCCGCCCGCGATCGCCGTCGAGGAGAAGTGGGAGACCACCCGGTCGTCGGCGGGGTCGTTCGCCGGGTCGTCGTGCACGACGAGGTGTTCGTACGTCGTCGCCCGCTGGGCCGGGACGCGGTCCGCGCTGCGGATGAGGTCGAGCAGCTCCATCCGGTTGGAGCGGTGCCTGGCGCCGGCCGAGGAGACGACGTTCTCCTCGAGCATCACCGAGCCGAGGTCGTCGGCGCCGTAGTGCAGCGAGAGCTGGCCGACCTCCTTGCCGGTGGTCAGCCAGGAGCCCTGGATGTGCGCCACGTTGTCGAAGAAGAGCCGCGCGATGGCGATCATCCGCAGGTACTCGAAGAGGGTGGCCTGCGTCTGGCCCCTCAGACGGTTGTTCTCCGGCTGGTAGGTGTACGGGATGAACGCGCGGAAGCCGCCCGTACGGTCCTGCACGTCCCGGATCATCCGCAGGTGCTCGATCCGCTCGGCGTTGGTCTCGCCGGTACCCATCAGCATCGTGGAGGTGGACTCGACACCCAGGTTGTGGGCCGTCTCCATGATCTCCAGCCAGCGCTCGCCGGACTCCTTGAGAGGGGCGATGGCGGTGCGGGCGCGAGCCGGGAGGAGCTCCGCACCGGCGCCGGCGAAGGAGTCCAGGCCCGCCGCGTGGATGCGGCGGATGGCCTCTTCGGGGGTGACGCCGGAGATCCGGGCCATGTGCTCGACCTCGGACGCGCCGAGCGAGTGGATCACCAGCTGCGGGAACGCCTTCCTGATCGCCGCGAAGTGCTCCTCGTAGTACTCCACGCCGTAGTCCGGATGGTGGCCGCCCTGGAACATGATCTGGGTGCCGCCCAGCTCCACCGTCTCCGCGCAGCGCCGCAGGATGTCGTCCAGGTCCCGCGTCCACACGTCCTCGCTCTTGGGTGAGGCGTAGAAGGCGCAGAACTTGCAGGCGGTCACGCAGGAGTTGGTGTAGTTGATGTTCCGCTCGATGATGTACGTCGCGATGTGCTCCGTACCCGCGTACCGCTTGCGGCGCACGGCGTCGGCCGCGGCGCCCAGCGCGTGCAGCGGTGCCGAGCGGTACAGGTCGAGCGCTTCCTCGGGGCTGATCCGGCCACCGTCGGCGGCGCGGTCGAGTACGGACTGACGGTCGGCGTTCTCGGGCACCGGGGCGTCCCTCCGAAAGTAGTGGCTGGTCGGCCCTTCTTGGCCAAGGCGGGTCTGACCTGGCCAGCGTACGCCAGCGCCGTACTCAGGCCGGTGCCGGCAGCAACGCGATCCGGACGTCCGCCGGATAGTCACCGGTGCCGCCCTGGCCGGCGGTGCGCCGGACGAACTCCGCGACCCCCTCCAGCTGCCGCCGGCCGAGGCGGAAGTCGAGGGTGGTGAAGTAACGCTCCAGCACCGGGGGTTCGAAGACCTCCCAGTGAGCGGCGTGCTCGGCGACCTTGGCGACCTCGGCCAGGGCCAGGTCGCGGGAGGAGAGGAAGGCGCGGTGCACGTCGTGCACGGTCCGCGGCTCGCGCGCGAGATAGTCCCGGCGTACGGCCCACACGGCCATGACGAACGGCAGGCCGGTCCATTCCTTCCACAGCTGGCCCAGGTCGTGCACCTCGAGGCCGGGCTCCGGCAGCTCGCGCAGAAACGCCCGCAGCCCCACGTCGCCGATCACCACGGCGGCGTCGGCCTCCCGCATCATCCGCTCCAGGTCGGGCTCACAGGTGTAGTACTCGGGCTCGACGCCGAACCGTTCGGACAGCAGCAGCCGCGCCAGCCGTACGGAGGTGCGCGAGGTGGAGCCGAGCGCGACCCTGGCACCGTCCAGCTGGTCCAGCGGCACGCGGGAGACGATCTCGCACGACATGACGGGACCGTCGCAGCCGACCGCGATATCCGGCAGCGCCACGAGCTCGTCGGCATTCTTGAGGAATTCGACCAGGGTGACGGGCCCGATATCGAGATCTCCGTTCACCAGCTGTTCGCTCAGCTTTTCGGGAGTGTCCCGGGTCAGCTCCAGATCGAGCAGGGTGCCGGTGTGGACGAGGCCCCAGTAGAGCGGCAGGCAGTTCAGGAACTGGATGTGGCCGACGCGGGGGCGGGACCTCGGAAGCCTCGGAAGCACAGTCACACACGGGAGCGTACGCCTGGCGGCCGGGCGATCGGCCGCCAGGCGGCGCGGGCGCGTAACCCTGCAGTGCACAACCGAGATCGTTTGCTCTTCCCCGGCACGTGGACACCGTGCTAGGCTCGCCGCAAGTTGCAGTTTGGTTTCCCTTGCAGTACAGAGCCTGCGGAGCATGTAACCGCGGGCTCTCGTCGTTTTCAGAGACTTCTTAGCGGGGTTCTGGGAGCAGGGCGACCCTTATAGGCCCAAGGAGGGCTTATGGCTACCGGAACCGTCAAGTGGTTCAACGCTGAAAAGGGCTTTGGCTTCATCGCCCAGGACGGCGGCGGTCCCGATGTGTTCGTCCACTACTCCGCGATCAACGCATCTGGTTTCCGCTCCCTCGAGGAGAACCAGCTTGTGAGCTTTGACGTGACCCAGGGCCCGAAGGGCCCGCAGGCGGAGAACGTCACCCCTCAGTGACCTGAGTGCACCACCCAAGGAGCCCCTGCCGGGATGTCCCGGCAGGGGCTCCTGCCTTTGCTGACGCGCCCCGCCGGCTGATGAGGTACTGACTGTCGGATCAGTCGGTGTTGCGTTTTCCTCAACGCATCCCTACGGTGAGCTCCCATGCAGGAAGAAAGCGGGAGCCGCGTCACGGACGCCGTCGGCAAGGTGGCCGTGCGCGTACGGCAGGTGATCGGCGAAGCCGGTTGCAGCCAGCGGGAGTTCGCCCGGCGGATCGTCATGGACCCGTCGAAGCTCTCGCGTTCCCTCAGCGGCACCCGGCGCTTCACCGCCGCCGAACTCGCCCGCATCGCCGACGCGGGCGGCGTCGACGCCGGCTGGCTGCTCGGCTCCGGCACGGGCACGGGTCCCGGTCCCGGTACCGGTACCGGGGGCTCCCCCGGGCCGGCAGTGGCCGCCCGTACCGCCGCCGCGCCACCCGAGGGCGGCCGCCCGCTGCAGATCGTCCGGGAGACGGTGCGGCTCATCGCCGAGCACGGCTTCCACGCCGTCCGCGTCGCCGACATCGCCGAGGCGTGCGCGACGAGCACGGCGGCCATCCACTACCACTTCCCCGGCCGCGCCGAGCTCCTCGAAGCCGCCGTGCGCTGGTGCATGGACGAGGACACCGCCCGGCGTGCCGCCCGTACGGAGGCGGCGGGCGACGCGGCCGGCGAGCTGCGCCGGCTGATCGAGCTGCAGACGCCGCAGACCCGGCAGCAGCGGCAGCAGTGGCTGGTCTGGCTGGACTTGTGGGCGGAGGCCGCCCGGTCCACGGCGGTCGGAGGACTGCACGTCGACTACTACCGGCAGTGGCGTACGACCGTCGCCGACGTGATCCGGCGCGGCACCGCCCAGGGCGTCTTCCGTGCAGTCGACCCCGAGTCCGGCGCCCTGCGCCTGACCGCCCTGATCGACGGGCTGGCCGCGCAGCTGCTGGCCGGCGGAATGGACGCCGAGGACATGCTCACCGCCCTCCTCTCCCACGTCGAGAACGAACTCACCGCGTAGCAGCATCGCTAGGAGAACCCTCATGCCCATGAACGACTCTGTCATCATCACCTGCGCCCTCACCGGCGCCGGTGACACCGTCGGCCGCAGCCCGCACGTCCCCGTCACCCCCCGGCAGATCGCCGACTCCGCGGTGGAGGCCGCCGGTGCCGGGGCCGCCGTCGTCCACATCCACGTCCGCGATCCGGAGACGGGCGCCCCCTCCCGGGACCCCCGCCTCTACCGGGAAGTGGTCGAACGGGTGAAGGAGACCGGCACCGACGTCGTCATCAACCTCACCGCGGGCATGGGCGGCGACCTGGTCGTCGACCCCGACGAGCCGCTCACCCACCTCCCGGGCACCGACCTCGTCGGGGGCCTCGAGCGGCTGCCGCACGTCGAGGACCTGCTCCCCGACATCTGCACCCTCGACTGCGGCTCGCTGAACTTCGGCGACGGCAGCAACCTCTACGTCTCCACTCCCGACATGCTGCGTGCGGGTGCCAAGCGCATCCAGGAGCTGGGCGTACGGCCGGAGCTGGAGATCTTCGACACCGGCCAGCTGTGGTTCGCCAAGCAGCTGCTGGCCGAGGGGCTGCTGGACGATCCGAGCGTCTTCCAGCTGTGCATGGGCATCCCGTGGGGGGCTCCGGCCGATCCGGGCGTGCTGAAGTCGATGGTCGACATCCTGCCGGCGGGGGCGCAGTGGGCCAGCTTCGCACTCGGCCGGATGCAGATGCCCTGGGTCGCGCAGTCGATCCTGCTCGGCGGCAATGTGCGGGTCGGCCTCGAGGACAACCTCTACCTCAGCAAGGGCGTCAAGGCAACCAACGGCCAGCTGGTCGAACGGGCCGCGCAGATCACCGAGTTGCTGGGCGCGCAGGTCGCCACCCCGGCCCAGGCCCGCGAGCGCCTGGGCCTCAAGCCCCGCTGACAGCGGCCTGTCCCCAGGCCGCAGCGAACGTAAGGAACCAGCATGGTCACCACCCCTCCACCGCCCTGTCCGCCCGAGGCCGTACGCCGCGTCGCCTGTGCCGGCGCCGGCGTGATCGGCGGCGGCTGGGTGGCACACTTCCTGGCCCGTGGCTACGACGTCACCGCCTGGGACCCGGCACCCGACGCCGAGGAGAAGCTGCGCCGCCTGGTCGCGGCCGCCTGGCCCGCCCTGGAGCAGCTCGGTCTCGCCGACGGCGCCTCGCCGGACCGGCTCACCGTCCTGCCCACCCTCGAAGAGGCCGTCGCGGACGCGCAGTTCGTGCAGGAGAGCGCCCCGGAGAAGCTGGAGCTCAAGCGTGAGCTGCTGGCCCGGCTCGACGCGGCCACCCCCGCCGGTGTCGTCATCGCCTCCTCCACGTCCGGCTATCCGATGACCGACATGCAGCCCGAACAGGACGGCGTCGCCGACCCCGGCCGGCTGCTCGTCGGCCATCCCTTCAACCCGCCGTACCTCATTCCGCTGGTCGAGGTCGTCGGCGGGGAGCGTACGGACCCGGCGGCGGTCGGCTGGGCGTCGCGCTTCTACGAGGTGGCGGGCAAGTCCGTCATCACCATGGACCGCGAACTGCCCGGCTTCATCGCCAACCGTCTCCAGGAGGCGCTCTGGCGCGAAGCCCTGCACATGGTCGCCAACGGCGAGGCGACCGTACGGGAGATCGACGACTCGGTCACCGAGGGCCCCGGGCTGCGGTGGGCGTTCATGGGTCCCTGTCTCACCTTCGCGCTCGCGGGCGGCGAGGGCGGCATGGGCCACATGCTGGACCACTTCGGCCCGTCGCTGAAGTCGCCGTGGACGCGGCTGGAGGCGCCGGAACTGGACGCGTCGCTGCGTACCGCGATGGTCGAGGGCTGCGAGGAGGCGGCCGAAGGCCGCACCATCGCGCAGCTCGTGGCGGAGCGGGACCAGGGCGTCATCGATGTGCTGCGGGCGACGGGACGGCTGCAGGGACGAGGAGGAACCACGTGAGCGAGCAGATCCCGGACCACCGGGAAGCCGTGCGGCCCGAGTGGATCGACTACAACGGCCATATGAACGAGGCGTTCTACGTCCTCGTCTTCGGGAACGCCACGGACGCGATGATGATCGAGACCGGCATGGGGCCCCTGTACCGCGAGCGCAGCGGCTGCTCCCTCTACACGGCCGAGGCACATGTGCGCTATCTCCGTGAGGTCACCGGGGGCACCCAGCTCACGGTCCGCACACGGGTGCTGGGCGTCGACGCGAAGAAGGTACGACTCGTGCTGGAGATGAGGGTGCCCGATAGGGACGACCCCGTCGCCACCACCGAGCTCCTCATGATCCACGTCGACCAGACGGCGGGCCGCGCCGCCCCGTTCCCGGAGGCCGTACGCGAGTGCCTCGCGGCCCTGACGCAGCAGCCGCCGGGGTGGGCGGGCCGCTCGATCGGCCCGGTGCCGGCGGCCCCGCTTTGACGGTGCCCCGCCCCTGAACCCACAATGCGGACATGATCCGTCACTCCCCCGCCGCCCGTGGACGCTTCGGCGTCCCGTGGCGGCGCGGGTGTGAGCGGTCCGGTCGATAGCTGCGTACGCGTACGGCACGACGCCGAGCAGCCACCCGTTGACCGACCGCCGAAGTGAAGGATCAGATCCCCATGACCGCCACGCCTGTCTCCACCCCTGTCTCCAGCCCCGCTGAGTCCGGCCCCTCCCTGCGCGCCGCCCGCGTGCCCGAGTACGGGATGTACGAGGGCCGCCGCGCCCTGCGCCGGCTGCCCGAGGGCCGGCCGGAGCGCCCGTACGAGCAGATCGAGGTCGTCCCGCAAGGCCGGATCATCGGCGCCGAGATCCGCGGCGCCGACCTGTCCCAGCCACTTGAGCCCGCCCTCCGCGAGGAGCTGAACCGGGCGCTGCTGGAGTGGAAGGTGCTCTTCTTCCGCGGCCAGGGCATCAGCTCCGCACAGCAGCGCGCGTTCGCCGCCCACTGGGGTGAGCTGGAGACCAACCCGCTGCTGGCGCGCGGCTCCTCCGAGGAGGTGGTCCGCTTCGACAAGGGCGCCGGCGCCACTCCGACCTTCGAGAACGTGTGGCACGCCGACGTCACCTTCCGCGAACGTCCCGCTCTCGGCGCCGTCCTCCAGCTGCGGGAGGTGCCACCGATGGGCGGCGACACGATGTGGGCGGACATGGCCGCCGCGTACGACAACCTCCCCGACGCCGTGAAGACGCGCATCGAGGGCGCCGTGGCCGTGCACGACTTCATCCCCGGCTTCGCACGCTTCTACGGACCCGAGAAGCTGATCCCGCTCCAGGAGGAGTTCCCGCCCGTCGAGCACCCGGTGGTACGCAGGCACCCGGAGACCGGCCGCCGGATGCTCTTCGTCAACACCTCCTTCACCACGCACATCGTGGGGATGGACCGCGCCGAGAGCGACCAGCTGCTGGGCTACCTCGTCCGGCAGGCTCATGTGCCGGAGTACCAGGTGCGCTTCCGCTGGCAGGCGGGCGACATCGCCTTCTGGGACAACCGCGCCACCCAGCACTACGCCGTCGACGACTACGCCCCCCACCGCCGCGTCGCGGAACGCGTCGCCATCGCGGGCGACCGGCCCTTCTGAGCCAACCGCGACCGCGGCGCGCGCGCCCTCTGGCAAAAATACTGACTCGTCAGTACTTTCCTCTCAACGAGCCCAGCACTTCTGATCGTTGGGAGACCCCCCATGCAGTTGTTGCCGCACCGTAGAAGAGGTCCGCGTACCGAAGTCGTCCGTACCGAAGCGGTCACCGTCGCACTGGCGGTGGCCGCTCTGTGTGTGTCGGGCGGTGTCACGGCCCCGGCCGCCACCGCGTCGTCCGGCGAGCGGGCCACGTCCGCACAGACGGCCCAGGCGGCCCAGGCGGCGCGACCCGGCGACGTCATCAGCGCCGAACCCACCGAGTTCCGCCTGCCGCTGGGTGTGCCCACCCCCACACACGCCTGGAAGATCACGTACGCCTCGACCAACGCCCATGGCGAGCCGAACACCGTCTCCGGCACCGTTCTCATCCCCATGGGCGGCCACGACGGACCACGTCCGCTGGTCACCTACGCCGTCGGCACCGTGGGCATCGGCGACCAGTGCGCGCCGTCGGCCAACTTCCCCAAGGGCCAGGCCGTCGAAGCCGCCCTGATCGAGGGCGCGTTGCTGCGTGGGTGGGCCGTCGCCGTCACCGACTACGAGGGCCTGGGCACGCCCGGCGTACACACCTACACCGTCGGCCGCGCCGCCGGCACCGCCGTACTGGACGCCGCACGCGCCGCCCAGCGCCTCCCCGAGGCACAGCGGAAGGGCGTCACCCAGGAGTCACCCGTCGGCATCATGGGCTACTCGCAGGGCGGCCAGGCCAGCGGCTGGGCGGCGGAGCTGCACAGCTCGTACGCGCCGGAGCTGAAGGTCAAGGGCACCGCGAGCGGCGGCGTACCGGCCGATCTGCCGAAGGTCGCCGACTACAACGACGGCGACGCGGAAGCGGGCCTGGTACTGATGTCGGCGGTCGGCCACGACGCGGCCTTCCCCGAACTCGGCCTGGACTCCTACCTCAACGACGAGGGACTGCGGATCGCCGGCATCATGCGGGAGGGCTGCGTCGCCGAGAACTCCGAGGCGGGTGCGAACAAGAAGATCGAGGACGTCACCGTGCGCAACCCCCTCGACCAGCCCGACTGGCAGCAGCGCATCAACGCGGACAAGCTCGGCACCAAGGCCCCCGGCCACCCCGTCTACCTCTACCACGGGCAGTCGGACGAGATCATTCCGTACGAGGTCGGGCAGCAGCTGCGCGCCGACTGGTGCGCCAAGGGCAACACCGTGAAGTGGAAGAGCTACCCGCTCGCCCCGCACGCGGCCACGGCCGCCCTCGCCTCGATCCCCGCGATGAACTGGCTCTCGGACCGCTTCAAGGGCAAGGCCACCCAGGGCGACTGCGGCCGCTGACCGGCGGGACGCGGGCGCCGCGTCAGGCGGGCTGGAGATCGTCGACGAGCCGGAAGCGCTCCAGGACCACGGGCGTCGCGTCGTCCACGGTGAACTCCGGCTCGTCCAGGGCGGTACGCAGCTCCGCACTGTGCCAGAACTCCTCGTGCGCCGTCCGCCAGGCGGCGACCGAGTCGTGGCCCTCGCCCTCGTCACGTGCGTGGGCGAGGTCCACCTCGGCCAGCTGTACGACGCGCACCTCGGTGGTCTCGATGACCGCGACCGGCACGGCCGTGGAGTCGATCACGGCATACCGGGCGCCCGCCACCGGCAGCTGTTCGCCGTCATGTTCGTACTCGCGCAGCAGCCCCGTCGTCGCGGTCTTCGTGCCGTCCAGGATCGCGGCGACGAGCTGCTCCCGCAGCGGGCCCGGAAAGGCGAACTCGACGCGGGGCAGCGAGGTGGCGGGATCAGTCATCCGCCCACCCTATGCGCGCATCGCGACCGCGGTCAGTCCGCCAGTGTCCAGTTGAGTTCCGTGCGCAGGTCGCCCGGGTCCATGTCCGGGGTGGGCTGGGTGACGTAGACCTCCCACAGCACCGGCCCCGGCGTCAGGCCCTGCGCCTCGATCCACGACTTGAGCCGCTCCCATGAGGCGCCGAGACCGTCGAAGGTGCCGGAGTGGGTCATGCGGGCGACGCGCGTGGCGGGCCGGGTGCCGGCGACGACGTCGCCCTCCGCCCGTACCGGCCGGTCGGTGACGAAGCCGACCTCCAGGTCGGCCGTCTCCCCCGGAGGCGCGTTGTAGAGGGCGAACGCCGGGCTGAGTATGGCGGCTTGCTGAGCGATGATCGTCTCGGGAAGCCGGCGGAACGCGCCGTCGAAGAAGCCCGGCAGTTCGGCCATCGGCACGACGCCGCGCACCACAGCCGTGGTCACCTGATCGACTTCGGCCAGTTCCGGTTCGCTGCTGGTCATCGCTTCTCCAAACAGATGTTCGGTTTGATGCCGACCAGCCTGCCATACGGAATTCCTCGCGGCAGCCCGGGCGCCCCCGCGCCGCCGCCCCGACCCCTCACCCCTCGTACAGCGCCGAGATCTCCCTTTCGAAGTCCCGCACGATCGACGCCCGCCGCAGCTTCATCGAGGGCGTCAGGTGGCCGCTCTCCTCGGTGAAGTCCTGCGGCAGGATCGTGAAGCGGCGGATGGACTCGGCGCGCGAGACGGTCGAGTTGGCTCCGTCGACCGCCTGTTGCAGGTTGGCGCGCAGTTCCTCGTCCTCGACGAGCTGCCGCATGCTCAGCTCCTGCTTCTTGTGCATCTGCTGCCAGTGCGCGAGCCCGTCCGGTTCCAGGGTGAGCAGGGCGGTGATGTACGGGAGGTCGTCGCCGATCACCAGGCACTGGCTGACCAGGGGGTGGGCGCGCAGCCAGTCCTCCAGCGGCGCCGGGGCGAGGTTCTTGCCGCTGGAGGTGATGATGAGGTCCTTCTTGCGGCCCGTGATGGTCAGATAACCGTCGTCGTCCAGCCCTCCGATGTCGCCCGTCGCGAACCAGCCGTCGCCGGGTACCGGGCCGGCCTCCGGCACCGCGGTCTGCCGCGCCGAGCCCCAGTAGCCGCCGAAGACGTGTGGGCCCTTCAGGAGCACTTCCCCGTCGTCCGCTATCCGTACCGCCGTGCCAGGCAGCGGCCAGCCGACCGTGCCCAGCCGCGGCTTGAGCGGCGGCGTGACGGTCGAGGCGCCGGTGGTCTCGGTCAGGCCGTAGCCCTCGAAGACGGAGATGCCCGCACCCTCGTAGAAGGCGGCGAGCCGGCGGCCCAGCGGCGAGCCGCCGCTGATGACGTACCGGCACTTGCCGCCCAGGGCGGCCCGGATGCGGCGGTAGACGAGCACGTCGTACAGGCCCCGCGCGGCCCGCAGTCCGGCTCCGGGACCGCTGCCGCCGCCGTGTTCGCGCTCCTCGACCGCCTTCCCGTACCGCCGGGCGATGCGCGAGGCACGGTCGAAGGAGGAGGCGCGGCCCATCTTCTCGGCGGTGGCGCGGCCGGTGTTGTAGACCTTCTCCAGCACGTAGGGGACGCCGAGCAGGAAGGTGGGCCGGAAGCCCGCCAGGTCGGCGAGCAGGTCGTCGGTCTGGATGCTCGGGGCGTGTCCCAGCCGTACCCGGGCCCGCATGCAGGCGACCGCGACCATCCGCCCGAAGACGTGCGAGAGGGGGAGGAAGAGCAGCGTGGCGGCCGGGTCCTTGCTGACGGACTTGAAGACGGGGTGCAGGAGTTCGATGTCGTTGTCCACCTCGGCGAAGAAGTTGCCGTGGGTGAGGACGCAGCCCTTGGGCCGGCCGGTGGTGCCGGAGGTGTAGATGAGGGTGGCGATGTGGTCGGGGCGCAGCTGCTCGCGCCGCTGCGCGACCACCTCGTCCGGCAGGCCGCGGCCCGCCGCCGCGAGCTGGCGGATGGCGCCGGTGTCCAGCTGCCACAGGTGCTCCAGGCCGGGCAGGCTGCCCCGCTGACCGGAGAGCATCCGGGCCTGCTCGACGTTCTCCACCGCGCAGGCGCGCACGCCCGCGTCCCGCAGGATGTGGCGGACCTGGGAGACGGAGGAGGTCGGGTAGACCGGGACGGTGACCAGTCCCGCCGCCCAGCCCGCGAAGTCGAGCAGGGTCCACTCGTAGGTCGTACGGGCCATGATGGCGAGCCGGTCCCCGGCCTCCAGGCCCTCGGCGATCAGCCCCTTCGCCGTGGCCAGCACTTGCCGCGCGAACTCGAGGGCGCTCACATCGCCCCAGCGGCCGTCCGCCGCCTTGCGGCTGAGAACGGCCTCCGCCGGCGCCTCGACGGCGTTGACGAAGGGGATGTCGCCGAGCGAACCGCGGGTGACCGCCCGGGCGAGCGGCGGCACGGAGACCTCCCGTACGACGCCCGCCACCACCTCCTTGTCCGGCTCGACGAGCGTGGGGGACGGGGCTACGGCTGCGGCTGCGCTTACCGGCTGGGACGGCACGAGCGGCTCCTCTCCATGACAGACCTCGGTGGACCTCGGCGGCGGCGTGGGGGTCGGAAGGGGTCGGAGTGGGGGTCCGGGACAGGCGGAACGGCGGGCTGACCGGTCAGGCCCGCTCCAGTACGGCGGTCACCCCCTGCCCGCCGGCCGCGCAGACGGAGATCAGGCCGCGCGCGCCCGGCGCGGCGCCCTCGCGCTCGGCGAGGAGCTTGGCGAGGGTGGCGACGATGCGGGCGCCGGTCGCGGCGAACGGGTGGCCGGTGGCCAGCGACGAACCGGCGACGTTGAGGCGGTCCCGGTCCAGCGGGGCGAGACCGCGCTTCTCCCAGGCGGCGAGGGTGGCCAGTACCTGGGAGGCGAACGCCTCGTGTATCTCGAAGAGTTCGAAGTCCGCGAGGCCGAGCCCGGCCCGCTCGAGCATCCGCGGCACGGCGTACGCGGGCGCCATCAGCAGCCCGTCCTCACCCGGCTCGCCGTTCCCCTCGACGCCGTGCTCACCAAAGAACTGCACCGCTCCGGTCTCGTACGCGGTGAGGTACGCCAGTGGCGTGAGCCCGTGCCGCTCCGCCCACTCCTCGCTCGCGAGCAGCACGGTCGCGGCGCCGTCGGTGAGGGGCGTGGAATTGCCCGCGGTCATCGTCGGTTCGGGGCCGTCGGTGCCGAAGACGGGCCTGAGTTCGGCGAGCTTGTGCGGTGAGGTGCCGGGGCGCAGGTTCTGGTCGCGGGCGAGACCGCGGAAGGGGACGACGA
>NZ_JBOHCV010000380.1:0-6382 GCF_050698815.1 Streptomyces sp. | reverse complement strand
GGACCGCGACGACCGCGGCGATGCCGCCCTGCCGCTGCTCACGCAGCTGCACCCGCAGCCCGTGCCGGGCGGCGAGCCGGGCGACCACGTACAGGCCCATGCCCAGCCCGGCGTCCGGCCCTATGCGGTCCGCCGTCTCCATCGGCGGGGGCTCCTGCCCGTCCGCCGCGCCCAGGCGCGCGTTGAGCGCCGAAAGCCGCCTGCCGGTGACCCCGATCCCCTCGTCCTCGACCGAGAGCATGATCTCACCGCTCTCCAGCAGCCAGCCGGAGAGCCGGACCTCGGCCTCGGGCGGAGAGAAGCTGGCGGCGTTGTCGAGGAGTTCGGCCACGAGGTGGCTCAGGTCGTCGGCGGCGTAGCCGGAGACCTGCGCGTGCGGGGGCAGCGTGCCCAGCTCCACGCGCTCGTAGCGCTCGATCTCACTGATCGCCGCCCGCAGCACGTCCAGCAGCGGTACGGCCGTGACGCTCGGCGAGGTGACGTGTTCGGCTCCCGCCAGCAGCAGCAGGTTCTCGCTGTACCGCCGCATCCGGGTCGCCAAGTGGTCGAGCCGGAAGAGGGTGCTCAGCCGGTCGGGGTCGCTCTCTTCCTCTTCCAGGCCCTCGATGACGCCCAGTTGCCGTTCGATGAGGCTCAGGGTGCGCATCGAGAGGTGCACGAAGGTGCTGTGCACGGCGCCGGGCAGGGCGTCGAAACGTTCCTTGAGTTCGGCGAACTCGCCGCGCAGCCGGTCACGTTCGACGGTGAGCGTGTCCTTCGCGCGGACCAGGTAGGTGTTGTCGGCCTCGGCCTCGGAGGCGCGCTCCTGTACGGCGACGGCGGTCTCGCGCAGCTGGTTCAGCGCCCGTACGGTCTCGGCGAACTCGTCGTTCCTGCCGTGATAGACCACCGGTCCCTCGCCCGCCGGGTCCTGGGCGAGCCGCTTCGAACCGCGCATGAGCACAGACAGCGGGCGGGCCATGGAGCGGGCCGTGTGCACGCTGATGCCGACCGCGATCAGGAGGCAGCCGGCGACCAGGGCGATGTGCAGTTCCAGTGCGGTGACGTCGTCGTCGCGCAGCTTCTCCAGCCGCCGCAACTCGTCGGCGGCGAAGGAGGACCGGACGCCGCGCATGCCGTCGATGCGTGCCGAGAGGGTGGTGTCGATGCGCTCATGGCTCATCGCACGGTCGGTCCCGGAGAGGTACGGCTGGTCGGTGAGGCGCTGCAAGTAGCGCTCGGCGACGGCGACGTCGGTGCCGGTGACGGTCTTGGCGTAGGTCTCCCGGGCGGGCTTGCCCGCGGTCTCGTCGAAGTCGGCGAGAGCGGCCTGCTCCCGTACGTGCGCGCGCTGCGCCTCGGCGGTCAGGTCGTGCTGCGGCCCCTTGCCCGCCAGCGAGCCGCGCAGCAGGCCGCGGGTGGCTGACGCCTGTCCGACGGCGCGGCCCAGATCGGGCAGAGCGGAGGCCGTACCGGCGTCGGCGGACGCGGTTTTCACCTCCTGAGCGCGGGCCGGGAGCGCGCGGGCCGCGCCTTCGCTGACGTCCTGCAGGGTGCTGATGGTCCCGGTGTAGGCCTCGAAGACGTCGCGCGCCGTACCGTGCCCGCCGAGCGCCTGCTGCCGGATGTGCGGCAGCTTGCCCAGCGCCCGGCGCACCGGGGTGGGCGCGGTCTCCCTGATCTCGCCGACCTGCCGGTCGACGCGGGTCCGCTGCGCCTCGGTCAGGCCGGCGCCGTCCCGGCTGGTCCGGCCGGCGCCGACGTACTCGACCATGCCGTCGCGCTCGTCGGCCAGGGCGTGGGAGAGGGCGACGGCCCGCTTGTCGAGCTCCGCACGGTCGACGAGCTGCTGGGATTCGCCGATGTTGTCGGAGGCGGTCAGCAGCGCGGGCGTACCGGCGCCGATGACGGTGAGGGCGCAGACGGCGACGCAGACCAGCAGCCGGTTGCGCACCCGCTCGCGGCGCGGCGCGGGGACGGCCGGGCCGGCAGGGCCCGGCTCCGGGCTGCCCTGGGCCGGGCCCTGACCGGACGTCATGGTCCGGGGGTCACCCGGTTCGGCCGGTTTCCGCAGTAGCTTCGTCCGCACCCGTGCTCGCAATCTCGTCGGTGCCTGCCCCGGATCCAGCGGGGTGGCGCAGTCCAACCTCGTGTCCCGGCAGCGCACCCCGCCCCGTGTACGACGTCCGAGCCTTCCAGCACGGATGAGAGGCGGGTGACGATCTCCTGCCGGGCCACCCGAGCGAGTGAACATCACTCGGGAGTTGGCGAACAACTCCCGTCGCGCGAGCCCACCACCCCGGTTGCGCAGACCGGTTGGAAAACCACCGGTTGTCCTGGCAGGATGCCCCGCCGCAGATTTCCGGAGGCTCCCATTCCGGTCCAACTCCGGCATCACGCACCACGCCTGACCTGGCCATAGGACCGCGGGCGTGGACCGCGCGGCCGCGCTCCGGCTCCGGCAGACTGGCGCCCATGCGGATCGAGATGACCAGCGAGCCGGGAGATCCCGGACGCCCCAACGAGGACTACGCGTCGGCGGCACTGCCCTCGTCGGGCCAGGGTGGCGCGGTGGTGGTGCTGGACGGGGTGACTCCGCCGCCCGAGGACGTCGGCTGCGCACACGGGGTGCCCTGGTTCACGGCCCGGCTGGGCGGGGCCATGCTCGAACTGTCGGGCTCACGCCGGGATCTGGAACTGACCGGGTGTCTCGCGGCAGCCATCGCCCGTACCGCCGACGCCCATCGTTCAACCTGTGACCTTTCTCACATCCGTACGCCGCAGGCGACCGTCGTCGCGGTGCGCTGGGGCGAGGAGTCCGTCGAGCACCTTGTCCTGTCCGACTCGGCGCTGCTGCTGGAGCGCGCCGACGGCGCCGTGGACCCGGTGCTCGACCCGCGGCTCGGCGAACTCCCCGAGCACCTGCGCGCGTTGCGACAGCGGGTGCGCGCGCTGCCGAGGGACACCCCCGAACGGACCGCTGCCCGCGCGGAGTACGCCCGCGCGGTCGAGGCGCTGCGCAACGCGGCCGACGGCGACGGCTTCTACACCGCCGCCGCCGACCCCACCGTCGCGAACCGGGCGGTGACCGGCAGCACGCCCCGCGCGGACCTGCGGGCGCTGCTGGCGCTGACAGACGGGGCCGCACGGTGGACGGAGACGTTCCGGCTGGGCGGCTGGGCAGAACTCTTCGCGCTCGTACGGAAGGAGGGAACGGGCACGCTGGTGGCCCGGGTACGGGAGGCGGAGGCCACGGACCCGGACGGCACGCGGTATCCGCGCGGGAAGGCGCGCGACGACGCCACAGCCGTCTTCGCCGCTGTGGGGAGTCACTGATCCGGAGGCTGGGCGCCGGTCTCCGAGAGCCCGTTGAGCCGGTGCAGCAGCCGGGCCAGCTCGGCGATCTCGCCGCGGTCCCAGGCCGCCAGCTTGCGTACGTACTCCCCGCGCCGCGCGTCCCGCACCACCGTGAAGCGCTCGCGGCCCTCCGGGGTCAGGTGCAGCAGCGAGGCACGCCCGTCGGCGGGGTCGGGGGCACGGGTGATCAGGCCGAGCCTCTCCAGCACGCCCAACTGGCGGCTGATGGTGGCCTTGCCGACGCCGAAGTAGGCGGCGAGGTCGGTGGCCCGCTGCGGACCGCCGTCCTCCAGACGGACGAACAGCCCGTAGGCGGCGGGCTCCAGTTCGGGGTGCACCTCGCGGGCCAGCTCGCCGGAGAAGGACCGGGCGCGGCGCAGGAACACCGTTAACTCGCGTTCCAGGTCGAGAAATTCGGGTGGGTACTTCCGCACGGACTCGTCCACTTCTGCGCCCACTCCCTAGGTTTCCGTGCGGAAAGTTCCTGCCACTGACGGCGATCGTCGCAGCTCCGTCAGTATTTCGCAGGTATGGACCACCGGCGGTCAACGACTCTCTTCCACGCTTTCACCTCCGCGCGTACGGTCTACGTGACATGTCCACACCAGTGACATGCCGCCCCACCCCCACCCACGGTTTCGGAGGCAGCGATGCCCAGTAACGGATCCGGCACGACCCGCCGCAGACGCGGAATCCTCACTGCGGCCGGGATGTTCGTCTCGGCGCTCGCTCTCGTCCTCACCGCCCCCGGCGCGGCGAGCGCGGCGGGCACGGCACCCCAGGACCACCGGCCCGTCAAGCCGGGTGAGGCGTCGATGGGTGTGGGTGTGCGGATGCACGAGGGCGGCGACCCCACCGACGGCACCCCGCCCGAGAGCCTTGCCGCGACCGTTCACGGCGTCGATGTGAGCAGCCACCAGGGGAACGTCAGCTGGTCCACGCTGTGGGGCAGCGGCGTGCGCTTCGCCTACGTCAAGGCCACCGAGGGCACCACGTATGAGAACCCCTACTTCGCCCAGCAGTACAACGGCTCCTACAACGTCGGCATGATCCGTGGCGCGTACCACTTCGCCCTGCCGAACAACTCCAGCGGCGCCTCGCAGGCCAACTACTTCGCCTCGAACGGAGGCGGCTGGAGCGGGGACGGCAAGACCCTGCCGGGCGTGCTCGACATCGAGTACAACCCCTACGGCGCCACCTGCTACGGGAAGAGCCAGAGCGCGATGGTCAGCTGGATCCGGGACTTCACCGACACCTACAAGGCGCGCACCGGCCGCGACGCGGTGATCTACACGACCACCGACTGGTGGACCACCTGCACCGGAAACAACGGCGGCTTCGGCAGCACCAACCCGCTGTGGATCGCCCGTTACGCCTCCTCGCCCGGCACGCTGCCGAACGGCTGGGGCGTCCACACCTTCTGGCAGTACACCTCCACCGGCCCGACCGTCGGTGACCACAACCAGTTCAACGGCGCGATGGACCGGCTCCAGGCACTGGCCAACGGGTAACGACCTGGTGCGCGATGGAGGGTGGATCAGCGAGCGGCGTCATGCGGCTTCGGATCCAAGGCGGAGGAGGGAGGCGACGCGGTGGGGGCACCTCCCACGCCGTCCAGGCTGTGGGGGAGTCGTCGACCGACGACAACGCGGGAGACGGAGTCGCAGGGCGTCGCGAGCCCGCCCGCTATCGCACACCAGGTCGTTACCGTCGCGGGGCGCCGCCGAGTGGCACGTCCACCCCGGTCAGCTGGGCACGGATGCCCTCCTTCGCGACCGAGATGCCGCGTAGCCGCACGTCCCCCGGCACGTCGGGCAGGCGCTGCGACAGCGACAGCTTCTCCGCGAGCTTCGGTTCCTCGATCTTCTTCAGCCCCGCGACAAGACCCGGGTCGATGCCGATCTTCTCCACCCCGTTCAGGCCCGGGCCCTGCTCCCGGTCCGTGTTCCGGTCCGGGTCCGGGCCGGGTCCCGCCGCGAGCGCCTCGTAGGGGTTGGACCTGGCCGAGAGGTGTGGTTCCGGTGCGGCGGGTGAGGGCCAACTCCTCGTAAGGATTCGGTCTCCTCGTAAGGATTCGGTGCCGCCCGTATCCGACCTGTGGAACTTGTCGGTGGTCCGTGAGGGCTCATCGCCTCATGCGAACACATGGTCGGCGCTCGCTCCAAGCCCGTCGGCGGCGCGGCGACGGCCTCCGGCACGCCGACTGCTACCGTCATCGCCGGTGCGGGCGGACATCACGAGAGGCGGCGGCGCACGGTGGCAGGCAGCAGCAGCGGCGGCAGCGCCGGAGCGGTCGTGGCCGGGCTGACGGCGGCGGCCTTCGCCGTCGTCGGATTCTTCGCCTACCAGGCGAGCGCCGCCCAGGACCGCGCCGAGGACCGCACTCCCAGCGCCTCCGGATCCCCTTCACCGGGCCCCTCCGAGAGCCCGGCGAAGACGAACGAGAAGGCTCTCCCCACACCCTCGGGCAACGGCGAACGCGTGGTCTACGCCCTGGAGCGGCGGCGGGTCTGGCTGGTCGGCGCGAACGAGAAGGTGCGCCGCACCTACCGGGTCGGCGCGAGCAGCGTCGACCCGAAGCCGGGCAGCTACCGGGTCGAGTCACGGTCCTCGCAGGTCACCGGCTCCGACGGGGTGCCGGTGGAGAACGTGGTCCGCTTCGCGACGGTCCGCGGCACCACGGTCGGGTTCAGTGCGGCGCTGAACGGGTCGATGCCGCGGCAGGACCCGGAGCGGCAGACCGGCGGCATCCGCGAACGCCGGGCGGACGGCGAGGCGTTGTGGCTGTTCGCCACGATCGGCACCGAGGTCGTCGTGGTCCCGTAGGGACCCTCAGGCCGCGTCGTGCTCCGGACGTCCCGGCACCGTGCCCGGACCACCTCGGCCGACGGCACGCTCCACGCCCTCCGCTTCATCGGACGGCGGCTTCGAGACCGCGTCCGCGGCGGCACACGACGCCAGCAGCTCGCGCATCGACACCGCGGAAGCCGATCGGCCCGGCGTGCCGTGCTGCTGCTCTCGTTCCTCGGCCGGCATGGGTCCCTCC
>NZ_JBOHCV010000379.1:0-17784 GCF_050698815.1 Streptomyces sp. | reverse complement strand
GGGGCCGCACCGATGAAGTGACCCTTGTCGCCACTCTCGGCCGTCTTGAAGTCCTTGGCGTACTTGTTGAGGTTCTTCCAGTTCTTGATGTCGGGGTGCTTGTCCGCGTAGTACTTCGGCACGAACCAGCCGATGTGCCCGACGACGCCGAGGTCACCGCCGGAGACGACGGTCTTCTTCTCCTCGACGTACTTCTTCTGCTTCTTGGGTACGCCGTGCCAGTCCTCGAGGATGACGTCGGCCTTGCCGCTGTCGAGCGCGTCGAAGGCGACGGGCTCGTCCATCTGCTTGGCCTCGACCTTGACGTCGAGCTCGTCCTCCATGAGCTTCTTGACGACCGCGGCGTTGGCCTGCGCACCGACCCACGACGGCTCGGCGAGGACGACCTTGTCGTCCTTGCCGCCGCCGGCACTGGTGTCGGCGGCAGAGCAGGCGGAGAGGGAGAGCACGCCGAGAACGCCGATGCCGGCTATGAGGGAATGGCGAATCTGCTTGGTTTTCATGAGTGGTTCCTGTTCTTTGTTCTTTGTTCTTTTCTTATGGGGCGGGGAAATCCGCTTGGGGGTGTCCGGGGACGCCTACTCGCGGGAGCGGGCGCCCGCGGGCTGGGACATCCGGTCGAGCATGATGCCGAGGCAGACGATGGCGATACCGGCGGGCAGGCCCTGAGAGAGGATGCCCTTGGACAGGCCCTGCACGACGTCGTAACCGAGCGCGCCGCCGCCGATCAGACCGGCGATGACGACCATCGACAGCACCAGCACGACACCCTGATTGACGCCGACCAGCAGCGACTTACGGGCCAGCGGCAGCTGGACCTGCAGGAGTTGCTGCCCGCCAGTGGCGCCGAGCGAACGCGACGCCTCCATCGCCGCGGGGTCGACGTAGCGCAACCCCTGTGCGGTGATGCGGATGACAGCCGGGGCCGCGTAGATCACGGCCGCGATGATGCCCGCGCTGCGGCTCTGGCCGACGAGTGCGATCACCGGGATCAGGTACACGAACTGCGGCATCGTCTGCATGGTGTCGAGCACCGGACGCAGCATCCGTTCCACGCGCTCGATCCGCGCCGCCAGGATGCCGAACACAAAGCCGACGACCACGGTCACCACCAGTCCGGCGATCACCTGCGAGAGGGTGTCCATCGAGTTCTCCCACAGGCCCATCGCGCCGATCAGGCCCAGGCAGATGAGCCCGGTCAGCGCGGCCCGCCAGGTGGCGACGATGAAGCCGACGACGGCGACCAGCAGCGCAAGTGCCCACCACGGCGTGGTCAGCAGGCCGGAGCGGAGCGGGTTGAGCACGTACTCGGTGAAGCCGTGTGCCCAGGTCACCGTGCCGCCCAGCACCGGGATGCCGGAGCCGAGGTGGTCTGTGAAGAAGTCGACGCCGCTCTGGAGCTGCCGCGTGATGTCCACGATCCAGGCGTCCGGCCATTCGCGCCCACCCAGCGCGGACCCGATGGCGGAGAAGACGCCGATCAGGACGGCGATCAGCCCCCACACCGCAAGCCGAAGCCGCTTCATGAGGCGGGTGGTGCCGGCGGTGGCGACGGCGTCCAGCCGTTCCCCGGCCGCCGAGGTCGTGCGGTCCAGGAGAACGGCGATCAGGACGACGGCGGTGCCCGCGGTGAGCGCGGTGCCGATGTCCAGGCTGCCGAGCGCCTGGTAGATCTCGTCACCCAGGCCCTCCGAACCGATGAGCGACGCGAGGACGACCATCGACAGACACATCATGATGGTCTGGTTGAGGCCCAGCATCATCTGCTTACGCGCCAGCGGAAGCCGTGCGGTCCACAGCCGCTGCCAGGAACTGGACCCCAGCGAGGTGGAAGCCTCCAGCGCGGCCGGGTCGGCACCGCGCAGCCCCAGCGAGGTGAGGCGGGCCATGGGCGGAGCCGAGTAGATGACGGTCGCGATCAGCGCTGACGGGACGCCGATGCCGAACACCAGCAGCAGCGGCAGCAGGTACGCGAACGCCGGCATGACCTGCATGGTGTCGAACACCGGGCGCAGGATCTTCTCGAACCGGTCCGAAAGACCGGACGCGAGGCCGAGCAGCAGTCCGAGCACCGCCGAGGCGAAGACGGCCGCCGTCATCAGGGCCAGCGTCTCCATCGTGGGTTCCCACATGTCCAGCACGCCGCAGACGGCGAACACGGCCAGCGCCGTGCTACCCGTACGCAGGGCGCGCCGGGAGAGGTTCGCGCCGCCCGCCGCCCAGGCGATCAGCGTGCCGACGACCGTGACACCGACCCAGCCCATGGATTCGAGCAGGCTGGTGATGCCGGCCACCGACGTCTCGGCGAAGTTGCTGAGGTGCAGCAGGAAGTAGAGGAAGACCGGGGACTTCTCGCGGTTGTCGACCAGCCAGTTGTCCAGGTCGTTCAGCGGTGTCTTGATGTCCACGGTCCAGCCCTGCGGCCAGGTACCGGAGCCGGTGACGGCCGCGCTGACGACGACGACCAGGACCGTGAGCAGGAGCAGCAGCGCCTTGGGGCTGCCGGCCAGTCGAGCGAGCCCACCAGGGGTGGCCGGCGGCGCGGGCGTCTTGTCCGCCTGCCGCGGCGACGGGGCGTCAGGCGCCCGCTGCTCGCCCTGCTCGGGAAGGGTGGGGGTGCTCATATCAGCCCCCTTGCGGCCCGTGGGGCGGGCAGGGTCTCGACGCACGTGTTCATACGCCGACCACCTCCTTCCCCTTGTCGGGCTCGCCCTCACCGTTCTCGTCGAGGCCGGCGACGACGCCCAGCAGGCAGGCGTGGTCGACGACGCCTATCGTGCGTCCGCCGTCGACGACGCGGCAGTTCTCACCGCTGCGGGCCACGGCCTCGATCGCGTCGGAGACCAGCGTGTCCGGGGTCAGCGCCGCACCGCTGTCGGCCTCTCCCACATCGGCGGGGCGCATGGCGCGGCGTACGGAGATGACCTGCTCGCGGGGGACGTCGCGGACGAAGTCGCGGACGTAGTCGTCGGCCGGGGTCGCGACGATCTGCTCCGGGGTGCCGAGCTGCACGATCTCGCCGTCGCGCATCAGCGCGATCCGGTCGCCCAGCCGCAGCGCCTCGGACAGGTCGTGGGTGATGAAGACCATCGTCCGGCCCTCCTCGTGGTGGAGCCGGATGACCTCCTCCTGCATGTCACGGCGGATCAGCGGGTCCAGCGCGCTGAACGGCTCGTCGAAGAGGAGCACCTCGGGGTCCACGGCCAGGGCGCGGGCCAGGCCCACGCGCTGCTGCTGGCCGCCGGAGAGCTGGCCGGGGCGGCGCTCGCCCAGGCCCTGCAGGCCGACCTTCTCCGCCATCTCGGCGGCCTTGTCGCGGCGTTCGGTCTTGCCCATGCCCTGAATCTCCAGGCCGTAGGCGATGTTGTCGATGACGGTGCGGTGCGGCAGCAGGCCGAAGTTCTGGAAGACCATCGCGGCACGGGTGCGGCGCAGTTCCCGCAGCCGCGCCTTGTCCATGCCGAGCACGTCCTCGCCGTCGATCTCCACCTCACCGGAGGTCGGTTCGATGAGGCGGGTCAGGCAGCGTACGAGGGTGGACTTGCCGGAGCCAGACAGGCCCATCACGACGAAGACCTCGCCCTTGCGCACGTCGAAGGAGACGTCGCGGACGGCGGCGGTGTTGCCGGTGCGCTTGGTCAGCTCGGCGCCGGAGAGGCCGGCCAGCTCCTTGTTGCCGGGGACCCGCTTGCTCCTGGGGCCGAAGACCTTCCACAGATTGCGTACGGATATCACCGGGGTGACCGGGCCAGACTTCTGAGTCTCGGGCATCACGCAACACCTCCCGGTGCGGTAGTCGGATCGGATCGGTCGGCTCGGATGAGATCGGCCGCCTTCTCGCCGACCATCAGTACACCGATCATCGGGTTGACGGCGGGCATGGTGGGGAAGACGGACGCGTCCGCGATGCGGATGCCCTCCATGCCACGGATCTTCAGTTCGGGGTCGACGACCGCGAGTTCGTCGGTGACCGCCCCCATCCGGCAGGTGCCCGCCGGGTGGTAGACGGTGTGCGCCACGTGGCGCGCGTAGGCGCTGATCTCCTCCTCGGAGTTGACCTCGGGGCCGGGGCAGACCTCGCGCTTGAGCCAGCTCGCGAACGGCTCGGACCGCGCGACCTCGCGGGCGAACTTGATGCCGTCCACCAGCGTCTGGCCGTCGTAGTCGTCCTCGTCCGTGAAGTAGCGGAAGTCGAGGGCGGGTTTGACGGCCGGGTCGGCGGAGGTGAGGTAAAGACGGCCGCGGCTGTGCGGCTTGGGGATGTTGGGCGTCAACGACACGCCGTGCGGGGGCCGTTCGTAGCCGATCCGCTCGGGGTTGTCGGTGAACGGGATCTGGTAGAAGTGGAACATCAGGTCCGGGCCGGCCGACGCGGGGTCGCGGCGCAGGAAGAGACCCGCATCGGAGTCCATCGCCGAGTTGTCCGGGATCGGCCCGTCGGTCTCCCAGACGATGACCGACTCGGGGTGGTCCAGCAGGTTCTCCCCCACGCCCGGCAGGTCGTGCGCGACCGGGATGCCCAGCGCCGCCAGGTCCGCCTCCGGGCCGATGCCGGAGTGCATCAGCAGCCGCGGAGTGTCCACGGCGCCCGCGCAGACCAGCACTTCCCGGCCCGCGGAGATCAGCCGCTCGGCGCCGTCCTTCGTACGGACGTGCACGCCGGTCGCCTGCTTGCCGGCCAGCTCCAGCCGGTACGCCCAGGTCTCCAGCAGGATGTGGAGGTTGGGCCGGTCACCGGCCTCGATGTGCGGGTGCAGGTAGGCGACCGAGGCGGAGGAGCGCTTGTTGGTCTCCGGGTGGTACGAGAGGTCGAAGAAGCCGACGCCCTCGTGGAACGGCTCCTTGTTGAAGCCGTCGATCTCCGGCACGTCCAGCGCGTCCTTGGCTGCGGCGATGAAGTCACGGGCGATGTCGTTACGGTCGCCCTCACCCACCGGCACGATGTTGTTGCGCAGCTTCCCGAAGTACGGGTCCATGGCCGCGGCGCCCCAGCCCTTGGCACCGCTCGTCTCCCACTCGTCCCAGTCGGAGGGCAGCGGCCGGAAGGAGATGAGGGTGTTGTGCGACGAGCAGCCGCCGAGCACCTTGGCGCGGCTGTGCCGGATGTAGGAGTTGCCGCGCGGCTGAGCGGTGGTGGGGTAGTCGTAGTCGAGCTCGCCACCGAGCAGCCCGAGCCAGCGGCGCAGCGTCAGCACCTCGGGCCGGTCGATGTCGGACGGCCCGCCCTCGATGAGGGCGACGGTGACGTCCGGGTCCTCGGTGAGCCGCGAGGCGATCACCGACCCGGCCGTACCACCGCCGATGACGACGTAGTCGTAGCTGGATGTGTCGTGCGTGGACATTGCCGTGTTCTGCTCCTTGGGACCCGTGGGGTTCACGCGTTCACGTTCACGGTTCGCGCGTTCGCGTTCGTACGGAGGTGCGGGGCCTTCCGTCATCCGGAGAACCAGCGGACGGGTGCGGGACGAAGGTTCTCGTACACATGCTTGGTCTCGCGGTACTCGGCCAGCCCGTGCGGGCCCAGCTCGCGGCCCACGCCCGACTTGCCGAAGCCGCCCCACTCGGCCTGCGGCAGATAGGGGTGGAAGTCGTTGATCCAGACGGTGCCGTGCCGCAGCCGGCCCGCGACGCGGCGGGCGCGCGCGGTGTCCGCGGAGAAGACGCCCCCGGCGAGGCCGTACTCGGTGTCGTTGGCCAGCGTCACCGCCTCGTCCTCGGTACGGAAGGTCTCGACGGTGAGGATGGGGCCGAAGGTCTCCTCGCGGATCACCTTCATGCCGCGATGGCAGCCGTCGAGCACGGTCGGGGAGTAGAAGTAGCCGGCAGCCGGGCGGACGTCGGACGGCTCGGGACGCTCACCGCCGGTGCGCAGCACCGCGCCCTCGGCCAGCGCGGAGGCGACGTAGGCCTCGGTCTTGGCCAGCTGCTGCGCGGAGACCAGCGGGCCGCACTCGACGCCGTCCTCGGTGCCGCGGCCCAGCCGGATGCGCGCGGCGCGGGCGGCGAGCTCGGCCACGAAGCGCTCGCGCACCGACTCCTCGATGATGAGGCGGGCGCCGGCGGAGCAGACCTGGCCGCTGTGGATGAAGGCGGCGTTGAGCGCCTGGTCGACGGCGGTGTCGAAGCCCTCTTCGGTGGCGCAGGCGTCGGCGAAGACGACGTTGGGGTTCTTGCCGCCCAGCTCCAGCGCCACCTTCTTCACGCTCGGCGCGGCGGCCTGCGCGACCTTCGTACCGGAGACGAGGCCGCCGGTGAAGGAGACCAGGTCCACGTCGGGGTGCTCGGCGAGGCGGGCGCCGACGGGGTCGCCCGCGCCGGTCACCAGGTTCGCCACACCGGCCGGGAGACCGGCCTCGGCGAGCAGCCTGACCAGGTGGACGGTGGTCAGCGGGGTGATCTCGCTGGGCTTGATCACGAAGGTGTCGCCCGCGGCGAGTGCGGGGGCGACCTTCCAGCTGGCCTGGAGGAGGGGATAGTTCCAGGGCGTGATCATCGCGCAGACGCCGACGGGCTCGTGCACGACGACGCTGTGCACGTCCGGGTCACCGGCGTCCACGACCCGGCCGCCGGACTCACCGGCGACGAGGTCGGCGAAGTAGCGGAAGGCGGCGGTGACGTCATCGACGTCGACCCGGCCCTCCTCGAGGGTCTTTCCGGCGTCCCGGGACTCGGTCAGCCCGATCTCCTCGCGGTCCCGCTGCAGGAGGTCGGCGACCCGGCGCAGCAGGGCGGCCCGCTCGGCGACCGGCGTACGGGGCCACTCCCCCGCATCGAAGGCACGGCGCGCGGCGGCGACCGCCGCGTCGGTGTCCTCCACGCCGCCCTCGGCGACGACGGCGAGCGCGGTCGCATCGGCGGGGTCGAGGATCTCCCGCGTCCCTCCGGCGGTGGCGGCCCGCCACTTGCCGTCGACATGAATGCTCTCGATTTCGGACAACCTCTGTACTGCCTTCCGAGCTGACAACGTTGTGCATCGCGGTGATCACTCACCGTGATATGCACGGGACTACAACCATGAGCAGGGCACATGGCAAGAGCGAACCCTGCCCCGTCTGCGCGGTTGCATGTCCGTCTGGGGCAGATAAGTGGGCTTCCTCACTGGCCGAACAGCGACGACGCGGGCGCAGCACCCAAAAGGCAAGCTTTCCGTGACCTCCCGGTGATCAGCGAGACCGGCCCGGACAGGGCTCTGCCGGCACAGCTCCACCGATATTGATCACCGGCGTGCCCTCGCCTGCGTGCGTATCGTTGGACAATGCGGCTGCAGGCGTGGATCGACGCGGCAGCGGGGAGGGAGCTAGCGAACATGGTGACCATCGAACTGACCGACAGGATCGAGACGGCCGTGAGCGGCGAGCTGAGCTTGGACGACCTGTTCGAGCGACTGGAGCGGATGCCCGTCCCCGAGGGCTACAAGACCGAGATCGTCGAGGGGACCGTCACCATGTCGCCGCAACGGGACACGCACTGGGAAATCATCCTGGAGATCGTGGAGCAGCTACGCACCAGGTATGCCAGGAATCGGATCAAGTCGGATGTGCGCTTCGACTTCCCGGGGCATCTGAACGGCTTCGCTCCCGACGTGGTGGCCCTGGGCGAGAACGCGCAGAAGGACGCGCAGGGCCGCTGGCAGCATGAGGACGTCGAGTGCGTCGCGGAGGTCCTCTCCGAGGGCACGGCCAGGAATGACTACGGCAAAAAGAAGCAGGTCTACGCGCTCGCCGAGATCCCCGTGTTCCTGATCGCCGACCCGTACGCGGGCGAGTGCCACCTGTACACGAACCCCAAGGACGGCGGCTACAAGAGCGAACTCACCGTCGCCTTCGGTGAGTCGATCGACCTGACCGGGACAGTCGTCGGCCTGCACCTGGAGACCAAGGACTTCCCGCGCGACTGAGTCCGGGGACCGGGCGACGCGGTCACGGGCCGGAGGGGGACACTCCGTTGCCGCACTCTGCGCCGGAGGGGCAGAAGTAGGTCAGCGCGGTGTCCAGCAGTTCCTTCTCCACCTCCGCGCCGCCGTCCTCGGTCTGGCCGTAGGCGATGATCGCGTACAGCTCGCCGTCCTCCGCCTCGAAGCGGTGGTCGATGACGTGCCGGGTCCCGCCGTGGTCCTCTGAGTCGTAGGTGTACTCCAGGCGGGCCGCCGCGCCGTCGCCGCTGTCGAGGCGGTCGAGGGCATCGCGGTCGTAGTCCTTGTTCCGCTCGGCGTTCTTCTCCGCCAGCTTCAGCGAGGCGTATGGGTCGGCGTCCTCGACCCAGAAGATCTGGACCTGGCGGGAAGCGTCGGAGTCCTCGTAGAAGACGACCTGCGAACCGTTGTCCCCGTCCTGCGCCCGGCGGTCCCAGCCCTCGGGAACCGCGACGCTGAACCCCTCGGGGTCGACGACCAGTTCGTAGCCGGCCGGGGCTATGGCGGACGAGGATGCGCCCGGCTCGTCATCCGGGCCCGTCACCGGATCGTCCGTGGGCGAGGGGGTGGTGGACCCGCTGGCCGTGGACGTGGGCTGCGGCTGGGCCCGGGGCGGCGGCTGCGGCTCATCCTTCCAGCCGAGTGCCCAGGTGCCGAAAACGAACCCGCAGACGGCCAGCACCGCGAACGCGCCCTTCAGCGCCTGCCGTTGCTGTCGCGCCGACTCCTTGTGCCGCTGCGCGCGCAGCGCGTCCGCCTCGTAGTCCACCCAGCGCTGATCGTCCGCGTCGAAGTGAATCATCCGAGCACCTGCGCCGCCGCCTGCACGACGGTGGCAGCAGACGCCAGCAGGCCGATCGCCGTCGCCCCCGTCTCCAGACGGTCCCGCAGGCGGGCCAGCCGGTCCGGGTCGGCGCGGCCCGTACGGGTGATCTCCCCCTCGACCTCGCCCAGTTCGCCGTCCACGTCCCGCGTCTCGTCGGTGGCGGCGAGCACGCGCATGTCCGTACGCAGCGCGCGCACCGCTTCCAGCAGGGCGCGCGTCGCCTCGTCGGTCTGCTGCGGCGGCGCGTTGTAGGTGTACGACGTCGAAGTCGCCTGCCCGTGCTTGCCGGTGGCGATCGCCCCGCCCGACATGGAGCCGATGTGCACGCCCCCACCCGCTCCCGCCCCCGCGTCGTGCTCGTCGGACCCGGCGCCGCCGGGCCGGGCGTCGCCCGAGGTCATGTCATGGTCCTCTCCACGTGCTGGGCATTGCCGTGCTTCCCGGTGGCGACGGCGCCGCCGCTCACCTCCTTGATGAACACTCCCCCGTCGCGGACGTTCACGATCTGCTGCTCGAAGCGGTCCGTGCGATAGCCGCGCTGCTCCAGCGCGTCCCGCACCCCACTGGCGATCCGGTCCTGAACCGTCTTGATGTACCGGCTCACGTCCATCTCCTGGAACAGCGACAGCTCGGTCGTGCTCGCCAACTCCCGTACGGACACCAGCGGCGCGTCCGGAGCCGCGTACTCGGGAGGGGCGAGCCAGACCCGGCAGACCGAGGCGAGCGTGCGCAGCCCCGCCACCCCGGCGGCCACGGTCACGGTGGGCGCGGTGAGCAGGGCACGCACACCCTCGCGCAACGGCCCGTCGGCGCGGCGCCCGGTGATCGCGTCCGCTTCCCTGAACCCTTCGGCGATCGGCCCCAGCACATGGGGCACGACCTCCAGCACCAGCATCCCGCCCTGGGTGTGCACGCGGACGAGCAGCGAGACGACCACCTGCTCCTGCCACGCGCCGATCCGGATGCGGAGGAAGTGACGGCGGGACTCCCCGCCGTCGTCGACCGCCTCCGCCAGGTGCTCCAGCACGCTGTCCTGCTCGTACACACCGCAGTCACGGCGCACACCGGCGGGGAGGTAGACGAACTCCTCGATCTCCAGTGCCCGCAGCCGGTCCCGGCTGGTGCGCGCGGTCGCATCGCGCAGGGCGACCAGTCGGGGCCTGATCATGTCGATCACCTGACGGCTGGAGAGCGCCGCCTCGCCCTGCGCCGGCACACCCGGCTGCTCCTTCTTCCGTTGCAGCTCCAGGGCGAACGACCAGGGCTGGTGCGGAATTCCGGCACCCACGAAAGGGCGGTTGGGGTCGTAGAGGGTGGCGCCGGTGTGCTGCTCGCGGGCGATGGCCTCGCCGAGGCGGCGGTAGCGCTCGCCCTGCGGCAGCTCGGGCTGCGGGGTCTCGGCGAAGGTCTCCCGGCCCAACTGCTCGCGCAGCACCGCGGTCATCCTGATCCGGTGCACCCAGACCACACCGGCCAGCAGCAGCGGGAAGATCACCGGATAGGGATTGTCGGGGAGTTCCGTCAGCGCGCTGATCCAGTAGAAGACCGCGAACAGGCGGGCGTAGTAGGTGACGAGGCGGCCTGACCAGCGCCGGACAGCGGACTGGACCCGTGAGCGGGGCCCGCTCCCCGCCGCGTGCACCAGCGTCTCCCGCCCCGAGAGGGCGCGGCCCGCCCACAGCGCGAGGACGACCCCGGCGTACAGCAGCACCCAGCCGGTGGCCAGTTCCGACAGTGACGATGATCCATGGTCGCTCAGCGGCAGGACCATCGACAGGAATTCGTCGGCGGAGAGGTCGAGTTCCCCTCCGTAGCTGTCATCCAGCGCGTCCCACGTCATGACGGCGGAGACGAGGAAGAAGCCGATCCAGACTGCCAACATGGCCAGCGCGGTGTGCACTTCCTGCCGACGAGCGCGTAACGCGTGGGCGAGTACGGGCCGTACGTCCACACCGAGCGACGGCGGCACGGGCCGCTCGGCATGGCCGACCAGCTCATCGATGACGCGTTGCCGGAAGGCGGCGTTCAACCGCACCCCCGCGCACAGCAGCCGAGTCGCCTCGCTGTGCGTGTGCATGCGCGGTGCGTAACTCAAGACAGGCCCCCGTTTCCCCACCAGGTCCGTTCAGGGAGAGCCCGAAGATTACCGGAGCCCGGCCCCAGGCGGCCACGGACCGGAAACACCTGTGGATAACTCTTCGGGAACGGCGGATACTTCGCACGGGTGCTCTGCGAGCGAACACTTCCCCAGCCGGATGCCATCGTTGGGGCGGTGGAACAAGAGTACCGAGGGGGGTAACGTCCCTGCTGATACTTGAGAGTATGTTCCAACCGACCACCGGGGGGCGGATCGTGACATTCGATGAGTGGGAGCAGGTCAAGGCCGCAGTCGCCCACCGTGACTCGACACAGATGCAGCTCAATCAGCTGCCGGCGTCCGGTGGCAGCGGAGGCGGGGCACGCGGGGACCTGACCGTCCACGACAACGAGCTCGGAGCGTTGGGAAACATCGCGCACGAGCTGCGCGGACGGCTGTCGACCGACGGCGACCACGCCCGGCAGACGACGTTCGACGCATCCGTCCAGCTGTTCAACGACGGCTTGGAGACGGGTTCCGGGCTGACCGAGCTGCACGACGCCTGGAGCACACAACTCGGCACGCTCAAGGAAGCCTGTGCGCATATCTCCAACCACCTCGACTACTCGCGCTCCGCACACAATAAGGACGAAAACAAGATCGCCACAGAGATGCGGAACGCAGGCGGCGAGCGGATGACCGTGTCCAGGATCAGCGACTATCTGAAGTAGGGGGCCGGCACCATGGTGTCGTGGGGGGAGCTCAACGATCTCCGGCTGGGGAAGCTGAAGGACGCGGTCTCCGAATGGGGCGAAATGACCGCCAAACTGGAGAAGCTCGCCGACGGAGGGGGCGAGGGGACCAGTGCCGCGGCGCTGGAGAAGAAGGCGCAGGCGGCCGACTGGACCGGTCAGAACGCCACTGTCACAAGGGAGTTCGTGACGAAGACGGCCCGTGAGTTCGACGACGCGGTCAGTCAGGCCCGCAGTGTCCGTAACCTCCTGCGGGGTGTCCACTCGGACTTCCAGAGCTACAAGGAGAAACAGGAAACCATCCGGGCGGATGCCGCGCGGAAGAACCTTTACATTGAGAGCACCGGCGCCGTGAAGTCATCCGTCCCGTCACCGCGAGTTGTTGGTGGCGGCGAGCTGCTGCACAAGCCCACGCAGAAGGAAGCTGACGGGATCGCCGCGGACGTAAAGAAACTACTGCATGATGCAAAGACACAGACCGCATCGCGGCGCGAGGCCTGCGCAAGCTGGCCAAGGGAAAGTACGACTTCTCCGATACTCAGTACACCGGCATCAAGGACGCCGACAAGCATCAGGCACGGGCCGACGCCGACACCGCGGTGAACCTCGCGTCCGGCGGCAACATGTCCGACCCGGAGCTGCGGCGCTTCAACGAAATCGCGAAGAACCAGCGCGGCGACTCCGTATTCGCCGAGCGGTTCGCCACCGGGATGGGTGGCGAGGGGACCCTCCGGTCCTGGCGCAGCCTCGCCGAGTCGGGTCAGCGGAACGAGGACGGCGCACGCGCCAAGCTGCTCGGGAAGTTCCAGAACAACCTCAGCATGACTCTGGCCACGGCCTCCCACGGCGACAGCCCGGCGATGGACAAGTGGAAGCAGGACGTCATCGCGGCCGGCCCCAAGGAGTTCGGCCACGAGTCCAGCAGGGTCAAACCGTACGGTTTCCAGATCATGGGCAACCTCATGGGCCAGGGCAAGTTCGACAAGGCTTTCCTGCACGACTACGGCGACAAGCTGTACGCGTTCGAGAGGGACAAGGGGCAGGATCCCGCAGCCGTATGGGCCGACCCCGGCCGGGGCACCGCCGACCTCGACTACACGGGCAAGAGCGAGAGCCGGGGCACCGATCCGATGACCGGTTTCCTCAAGGCGTCAAGTCACAACCCGGCATACGCGACAGAGCTGTTCAAAGACGATGACAAGGCCGACTACCTGCTCAAGGAACGCGAGTACTACAGCGACGTCGACCCGCACGGCCGAGGCTGGGGGGACGACGGCCCGATGGAGTCCCGCGAGGCCCTGGGCAAGGCTCTCTACGCCGGGGGGAGCGGCATGGACCCCGACAACCCGGGTGCGGGCTACGTCAAGGATGATGAAGGCCAAAAGCAGGTCATGAAGGGAGCGCTGGAGCGACTGGCGGGAGAGGAGAACGACTTCCCGCCCGAGCTTCGTGACGACATGGCCAACCTCATCGGCCACCACGGCGACGACGCCCACAAGACGATGGGCGCGCCGCTCGGCGGCGGCCCCATGAACGAAGACCATCTCCTCGAAGTCAGCAAGCAGATCTCCAGGAACCAGAACTCCTACGCCCTGCTCAACGAGCAGATGAACGCTGCCATGATCCACGACATCCAAACGGAGACGAGCCACCCCAGGGACAGCCTGACCGGGTCCGGGCGCACAGTCGGCTTCCTGGAAGAAGCCCGCTATCTGGCCATCAATGACGAAGAGAAGGGGGATCTGCGGGACGCGTCCTGGAAGCAAGGTTGGTCCAACAGCACGGCGGGCGCGACTCTCGGCTACGTCCCCGTCGCCGGCCCCGCCATCACCTCTGGGGTCAACCTTGTCACTCAGGGGATGTACGAAGACGAGGTCGAACGCGCAGAGGATGCGGGGACCATCGCCAGCAAGGACACGGGCGATGACCGTAAGGCCCAGCTCAGAGCCCTCAGCAACGAGTGGTACTTCCGCAATCGCGAATGGGCGGAGAGCCCGTCCCAGAATTATTCGAAGCACGACATCGAGTCCCTTATCGGCGGCGCATCCAATCATGGGAAGCACGACGCTCGCGAGGACGCAGGAGAACAGTAGTGAAGCGATACGTGTCCATCATGGCCGCAGTCGTTGCTGTCGGCCTCACGGTTACACTCACCGGCTGCTCCAGCGGTGGGCGGGGGTACGCCACTCCCACCAAGACCTGCGGGATTCCGGTGAAGAAGGATGCGCTTCTCCCTCTCCTGCCTGACGGCGAGAATGTGGGGGAAGAATCCGCTGGGTCCGTCACTTCCGATCGTGGATGCGACGTTATCGTAGATGAACGGGTCGTTCTATCTGTGTACGAGGCTTACGTGGACAAGCTGTACGATCCGATGGCCGACCTTGAGAGCTACAAGTTCAAGCACAGGAAGCCCATTCAGCGCCTCCCTTTCGCCGGGAAAGGTGCAGTCGGGCATACCAACGCGATGATCAGCACGAAGTGCGGCGGCCCGAAGGTGAAATACCTGCTTGTCGACATCGACGTTGACAAGGCAGTCAACAGTGACGTGAAGCAGCGCCGCAAAGACATGGAGCGCTTCGTCGAAGCATATGTACCGAACGCACAGAAGAAGCTGAAGTGCACGGCGTAGCGTTCCATGACGTCACTGGCGCTGAGCGCTATCGGGGCTCGCGTCGACGTCGATGGGGTGCGAGGCGTTCGCCGCGGCTGTGGGCCACGCGGAGCGCGTCGCGCAGGGCTTCCGTCGTGCGGGTCAGGGCGAAGCGGACCGCGTGTTCGCCGGCCCGGGCGTCCCGAAGTACCGTACGGGCGCCCGTCAGTACGTCCATCCCACTGCTCATCTGCGCGTCTTCCACGTCGTCGGCCAGACCGGCAAGGACACCCTGCCCGTCGGAGCTGAGGAAGCACGGCTTGCCCTCCGGAGAGGACCACGGCAACAGCCGCAGCCCCGGGGGAACAAGCGGCAGCAACAGCCCAGGTGTCGCCATGTCGCGGTTGCTCGAGTGGTCGTTCACCGCTGCTCCCCTTCGGCGTCGGCGCCGTCCGGTCGGGGCGGCTCGTCACTTACTATTGCCGAGTGGACACGCTGGGTACACGATTGCGGTGTCACCAAGTGACGCCCGTGGACAGTGATGCGGAGGTCCCGTCCGGATGCTGGAGCTGAACAACGAAGCCGACAGCAAGCCCACGCCCCGGTCATTACTGGGGCGCCGACTGCGCAGGCTGCGGGAGAAGGCGGAGCTGTCCCAGCGGGCGCTCGCCGAACACGTCGGCTACCCGCACACGTACATCAGCCGGGTCGAGCGCGGTGAACAGCTCCCGTCCGATGTCCTCGCCGAAGACCTCGACACCCACTTCGCCACGGACGGCCTCTTCGCCGAACTGCTGACCATGGCGCAGGACTCCTCGATCCCCGACTACGGCCGCGTCATCGTCGACAGCGAGGACCGGGCGGTGCGCATCCAGGTCTTCGGCAGCAGCCTGGTTCCCGGCCTGTTGCAGACCGAGGATTACGCGCGCGCCCTGTTCCGCGCCTCGCTCCCTCGTGAGTCCGAGGAGCAGATCGACGAGCGCGTCGAGACGCGGATGCGCCGCAAGAGCGTCTTCGAGAAGGACGACAAGCCCTTGTTCTGGGCGATCATGGACGAAGCCGCCCTGCGGCGTCCGATGGGCGGTGCGAAGTGCATGAAGGGCCAGATCTACCACCTCCTCAAGGCCGTTCAGGCGCCGTACATCTCGCTTCAGGTACTGCCCTTCGCACAGGGTGAACACCCCTTGCTGGGCGGAAGCTTGAGTCTGCTGACCCATCGCAGCGGCGCTACGATCGGATACGTGGAAAGCTTCGCCTCCGGCGATCCGGTGGAGTCGCCGAGCAGGATTCTTGAGCTCACGCAACGCTTTGACATCGCCCGTTCAAAGGCGTTGCCGGAGAACGAGACTCTCGACATGATCCGCGACTACCTGAAGGGGTACGACGACGATGAGGACGATTCCTGACGCGAGCTCGCTGTCGGGCTGGCGCAAGTCCAGCTACAGCAACGGCGAGGGGGCCGAGTGCGTCGAGGTTGCCGACGGCTTCCCCGCCGGGGTCCCTGTCCGTGACAGCAAGAGCCCGCACGGTCCGGCGCTCGTCTTCGAGTCGGCCTCATGGACCTCATTCGTCTCGGCCGTGAAGGATACGGAGAGCCCCATCGTCTGACCTGACACTGCCAAGAGGGCGGCACCCACCGCGAGATGGGGCCGCCCTCTTGCGCGTATTCCCGCAGGTCGCACCGGATCGCGGGGACGACGACCCGGTGGGCCGCGACCCGGTCACCCGCGACGCTTCCAAAGAACCCTGGAAAGGAACTTCCCAACCCCACCCCACCAACTCCCCTCATCACCGGATCAGGTGACGAGGTGGCAGATACGCGGTCGGGCACGGTACGGTCGCGCCATAACCGCACAAAGCAACGGCCCCCGGCGGGACTGCAATCCCGGTCCGAGGGCCTGATCACCAGGAAGAAAAGGCCCTTCCCAATGACTTCGGCTGAGTCTATCGCGCGTGTCTCCGCGCGCCCCGCGTCGAGTGCCGCCGGCGTGACGCACGTACGCCACCGCCACGAGTCCCACTTCACCGTGGTCGGCAACCATCTCGCCCAGCACCCCACCCTCTCCGCGACGGCCATCGGCATCGCCGTACGCATCCAGTCCCTGCCCGACGGCGCCAGGGTGGGCGTGAAGGCTCTCGCCGCGCACTTCCGAGAGAGCGAGCAGCGGATCGCCGCCGCGCTGCGCGACCTTGAGGCGGCGGGGTACCTCCAGCGACGTACGGAACGGGCCGCCGGACAGCGCATCGTGACCCGTACGACGTGGCACGAGTGCCCCGGCTCGCCCGCATCCAGCGGCGGCCCGCGCCCAGCAGGCCACAGGAGGGGCCGGGACGGGGAGGCTGGTCCGGAACACCGTGGGGCCTCCCCAGCGAAGCAAGGGGACGTGATTTGTGGGCCGCGAGGCAAGGGTTCCGCGACGCCAACGGCAGCGCGGCCCGTAAATCACACCGTTCCGGACCGGCCGGACCGGGACGGCCCCGCACCCACCCGTACAGCAGCCATCCTGCTCACCGGCCTGCGCGCCGTCGACCCCCGTCTCCTGCTCTCCCCACGGGACATCGCACGCCTCACCCCCGCCGTGTCCACCTGGCTGGACCGCGGCGTCCCACCGGCGCAGGTGGCCCGCACCCTCTCCGCCACCCTCCCGCCCGGCGACATCCGCTGGCCTGCCCGCCTGCTGGCTCACCGCCTCACGGAATGGCTCCCGCCGACACTGCCACCCCGCCCGCCCGCGCCGACGATCGTCCCGCTCCAGACCTGCGACGGCTGCGACCGGGCCTTCCGCGCCCCCACCCCCGGCCACTGCCGCGACTGCCGCGGTGCGCCCGCCAGCTCTTGAAAGAGGCCAGGATGAGCCTGACCACGCTGGATCTGGATGACGAGGCTCTGGCGGCGGCCATGAGGCTCGCCGGAGTCACGGACAAGCAAGACGCCGTGAACACGGCCCTGCGCGAGTACGCCGCACGCCACCACCGCATCGCCGCGCTTGAGCTAGACGAGGGACCGGACCGGGGTCACGACTCCTGACGTAAGGCGAGATCCGCCGCGCTCCAACCCAGCGCCGAACGCCGCTTGTACACGGCTTGCGCGAAGTCCATGCGCCGTCCGGCAGCCCGGTATGCCCGATCCTCCCGGTGGGCCGACGGCACGCTCCAGGTCGTGTGGTGGCGGCCGGTTTCCGTCCGTTCCGGCCCAGCAGGCCCCTTTCCGGCGGTGGTCCGTAGCGACACTGACCGCCCGGAGCGCGCCACGATGGGGGAACGACCTCGTCATCACACGAAAGAGGGCCCGTGCAAGCCGGACGGTGCCGGTGTGCACGGGCCCTCGAGGGGCGGCAGTCCCTCAGAGGAGGCCGAGGCCGCGGACCGCTTCGCGCTCGTCCGAGAGCTCCTGGACGGACGCGTCGATGCGGGTGCGGGAGAAGTCGTTGATCTCCAGGCCCTGGACGATCTCGTACGAGCCGCCGGCCGTGGTGACCGGGAACGAGGAGATCAGGCCTTCCGGGACGCCGTAGGAGCCGTCCGAGGGGATGCCCATCGAGGTCCAGTCGCCGGCCGGGGTGCCGTTGACCCAGGTGTGGACGTGGTCGACGGCGGCGTTGGCGGCGGAGGCCGCGGAGGAGGCGC
>NZ_JBOHCV010000378.1:0-4629 GCF_050698815.1 Streptomyces sp. | reverse complement strand
CGATCAGGGTTCTGCTGGTGGACGATCACCAGGTGGTGCGGCGCGGGCTGCGTACGTTCCTGGAGATCCAGGAGGACATCGAGGTCGTGGGCGAGGCGTCGGACGGGGCGGAGGGCGTCGCACGCGCCGAGGAGCTCCGCCCCGACGTGGTGCTGATGGACGTGAAGATGCCCGGTACCGACGGCATCGACGCCCTGCGGCAGCTGCGCGAACGGGGCAGCCCGGTGCGTGTCCTGGTCGTCACCAGCTTCACCGAACAGCGCACCGTCGTACCCGCGCTGCGGGCGGGCGCAGCCGGATACGTCTACAAGGACGTCGACCCGGAGGCCCTGGCCGACGCCATCCGCTCCGTGCACGCCGGGCACGTACTGCTGCAGCAGGAGGTCGCGGGGGCGCTGTTGTCCGAAGAGGACGGCGGCGGCACCGGCCGCGGCCCGTCGTTGACCGACCGGGAGCGAGAGGTGCTGGGGCTGATCGCGGACGGGCGCTCGAACCGGGAGATCGCCCGGGCTCTGGTGCTGTCGGAGAAGACGGTCAAAACGCACGTCTCGAACATTCTCATGAAGCTCGACCTCGCCGACCGAACGCAGGCGGCGCTGTGGGCCGTACGGCACGGACTGGCCGGGTGAACACACAGCCTCTAGCGACCGTCCCGTCCGCGCTCCACCTCCTCCGCGTAGGCGTTGTACGCCGCCACCTGCGCCCGGCGCGCCGTACGCTCCACCGGGCGCAGCACCTCCTCCCGCGCAGTGATCTGGGACGCGCTCACCGCGCCGCCGTGCGCCCTGCCGTCACCGCCGTCCCCGTAGGCGATGGCCACCAGCGCACCCACCCGCTGCGCCAGCTCCAGCACCCGCACCGCACGCGGCGGATACTCCGGCGCCAGCAGCTGCCGTCCCGCCTCCATCCGGGCCCGGTACGCCGCCAGCGCGGCATCCGCCACCGGCCCGGAACCGGCGACGTCCAGCCGCGTCAGCAGCTCCGTCGCCTCCCGCAGGGCCTCCGCCAGTTCCCGCTCCGCCTCGCCGAGCGACGGTACGTCCGCGGGCGGCCCCTCCCGCACTGTCAGACACCGCCAGACCACCTCGACATGCAGGTCGTCGGCATGCACCTCGCCGTGCTCCGGGCCCTCCTCGTGCACCTCCGGTACGAGGCCCAGGGCGACCCCCGAGACCAGTACCGCCTCACCCGCCTCCAGCGCCCGGCTGTTGAACTCCGGCGGCCCGCTCAGCCCGAGCGGATGGCCCGGCACCGGGAGCGCCACCCGCAGCCCCGACGCCCCCAGCGCACGCAGTCGGCCCAGAGCCAGCGTGAGCCCCACGGGCGGCGACTCCTTCCCGTCCGGCTCCGGCAGCCCGGCCACCCGGTGTACGGCGTCCTCCCCGGCGATCCGCAGCGCCGCCTCGTCGGGCGAGGTCGCCGCGGCCAGTAGTGCGTTTCCCCAGGCGGCCAGCCGCCCCGAACGCGGTTCCTCCAGCATGACCCCAGCCTAGAGGCCGTCCCGTGACCCCTGGCGGGGAACGCACGCCCGGAGGGGTGGCGTAGGTTTTCCCCTGGAGACTGTGCCCCGCCGGCACAGCAACAGCGACTGGCAAGGGGAGACGCGCGCTCATGAGCGATGTACTGGACCTGGTGGACGTATCCGTGGTCCGCGAGGGCCGTGCACTGGTGGATGACGTCTCCTGGTCGGTGAAAGAGGGCGAGCGGTGGGTGATCCTGGGCCCCAACGGCGCCGGGAAGACCACCCTGCTCAACATCGCCTCCAGCTACCTCTTCCCGACCACCGGCACCGCCACCGTCCTGGGCGACCGGCTCGGCAGCATCGACGTCTTCGAACTCCGGCCCCGCATCGGCATGGCGGGCATCGCCCTGTCCGACAAGCTGCCGCGCAGCCAGACCGTGCTGGAGACGGTGCTGACCGCGGCGTACGGCATGACCGCGCACTGGCGGGAGAGCTACGACGACGTGGACCGGGACCGCGCGCTCGCCTTCCTCGACCGGCTCGGCATGAACGACTACCTGGACCGCAAGTACGGCACCCTCTCCGAGGGCGAGCGCAAGCGCACGATGATCGCCCGCGCCATGATGACCGACCCGGAGCTGCTGCTCCTGGACGAGCCCGCCGCCGGGCTCGACCTCGGCGGGCGTGAGGACCTCGTCCGCCGCCTCGGCCGGCTCGCCCGCGACCCGTACGCGCCCTCGATGCTCATGGTCACCCACCATGTCGAGGAGATCGCCCCGGGGTTCACCCACGTCCTGATGATCCGCCAGGGCAGGGTGCTGGCCGCGGGACCCATCGAAACCGAACTGACCTCGCGCAACCTCTCCCTGTGCTTCGGGCTTCCGCTCGTCGTGGAGCAGAACGGCGACCGCTGGACCGCTCAGGGACTGCCGTTGCGTTGATCTCCCGCCTACGATGGGGGCGTGGACGCATGGGTGTGGTGGCTGATCGCCGCCGTAGGGCTGGGAATTCCTCTCGTACTCACGGCGATGCCCGAGTTCGGCATGTTCGCCGTCGGTGCGGTGGCCGGAGCCGTCACCGCCGGACTCGGCGGGGGCAGGGTCGCCCAAGTCCTCGTCTTCGCGGTCGTCTCGACCGCCCTGATCCTCGTCGTACGCCCGCTCGCCAAGCGGTCCAACGCACAGCTGCCCGGTCTGCGCAGCGGAGTCGACGCGTTGAAGGGCCGGCAGGCCGTGGTCCTGGAACGCGTCGACGGCCAGGGGGGCCGGATCAAGCTGGCCGGTGAGGTCTGGTCCGCGCGGGCGCTGGACGCGAGTGAGGCCTACGAACCGGGCAGGCAGGTCGACGTCGTGGAGATCGACGGAGCCACGGCCGTCGTGATGTGATAACCGTGATGTGATAGCCGGTAACGACAGATCGACAGATTGTTCGCCGACGTGCAGGGGGCCTGGCGATGGACGCCATCATCATTGTCCTGATCATCCTGGTGGTGCTGGTCTTCATCGCACTCATCAAGACGATCCAGGTCATTCCGCAGGCAAGCGCCGCCATCGTGGAGCGCTTCGGCCGCTACACCCGCACCCTCAGCGCCGGCCTGAACATCGTGGTGCCGTTCATCGACACCATCCGCAACCGCGTCGACCTGCGTGAGCAGGTCGTCCCCTTCCCCCCGCAGCCGGTCATCACCCAGGACAACCTCGTCGTCAACATCGACACCGTCATCTACTACCAGGTCACCGACGCCCGAGCCGCCACCTACGAGGTGGCCAGCTACATCCAGGCCATCGAGCAGCTCACCGTCACCACCCTGCGCAACATCATCGGCGGCATGGACCTGGAGCGGACCCTCACCTCCCGCGAGGAGATCAACGCGGCGCTGCGCGGCGTCTTGGACGAGGCCACCGGCAAGTGGGGCATCCGCGTCAACCGTGTCGAGCTGAAGGCCATCGAGCCGCCGACCTCCATCCAGGACTCGATGGAGAAGCAGATGCGCGCCGACCGTGACAAGCGCGCGGCCATCCTCCAGGCCGAGGGTGTGCGGCAGTCCGCCATCCTCACCGCCGAAGGTGAGAAGCAGTCCTCGATCCTCCGTGCCGAAGGTGAGTCGCGCTCGGCCGCCCTGCGCGCCGAAGGTGAGGCGCAGGCCATCCGTACGGTCTTCGAGTCCATCCACGCCGGCGACCCCGACCAGAAGCTGCTGTCGTACCAGTACCTCCAGATGCTCCCGAAGATCGCCGAGGGCGACGCCAACAAGCTCTGGATCGTGCCCAGCGAGATCGGCGACGCCCTCAAGGGCCTCGGCGGCGCCCTGGACGGCTTCCGGCCCGGCGGGGGCAGCAGCAGCACCGGCGGCGGAGGCGATTCACCGGGCATGGTCAAGCCGCCCCGGCAGCAGCCGAAGATCGACTGACCCGGACGCGCAGGTCGTCCGCCCCTCAGGCATGATCAGTGGTTCGGGAACGACCACTGATCATGCCTGAGGGGCGCCGCGTGACCATCTGGGAGGCAGTGGCGGTGTGCGCCGCCGGTATCGGCGCGGGAGCCATCAACAGCGTCGTCGGCTCCGGCACCCTGCTCACCTTCCCGGTACTGCTCGCCGTCGGCCTGCCGCCCGTCACCGCCAACGTCTCCAACTCCCTCGGCGTCGTCCCCGGCTCGATCAGCGGCGCCGTCGGCTACCGCCGCGAACTGCGCGGGCAACTGCGACGTGTGCTCCGCCTGAGCGGCGTCGTCCTCCTCGGCGCCCTCGGCGGAGCGGTCCTGCTCGTCACCCTGCCGTCCAGCGCCTTCGACATGATCGTCCCCGCGCTGATCGGGATCGCCCTGGTTCTCGTCGTCATCCAGCCGTGGCTCGGCCGCCTCGTCCAGCGCCGACGCGAGCGCCGCGGCGGCACGCCGCACCCGTACGGTGGCGTGCCGCTGCAGACCGGGCTGCTGTTCTCCAGCGCGTACGGCGGATACTTCGGCGCCGCCCAGGGCGTCCTCTACCTCGCCCTCATGGGGCTGTCGCTCGATGAGACCCTGCAGCGCGTCAACGCCGTCAAGAACGTCCTCGGCGCCGTCGCCAACGGCACCGCCGCGGTCTTCTTCCTCTTCGTCGCCGACTTCGACTGGACGGCGGTCGTGCTCATCGCCGCGGGCTCGGCGGTCGGCGGCCAGCTCGGCGC
>NZ_JBOHCV010000377.1:0-8711 GCF_050698815.1 Streptomyces sp. | reverse complement strand
CCAGTGAGCAGAAGGCCCGAACCGCCCTCGAGGAGGCTTCTCTCGCGCCGCCTTACGAGAGCCTCTACAGCGAAAAGGCGCTGGTGAAGAAGTTCCCGTACCTGCCCACGCTCAAGAAGTCGATTCTGAGCGCCGAGCCGCGTCCCCGCGTCGTCAACTACGGCGACGCGAGCAGTGCGATGCAGAAGGAGGCCTACGCCGCCATGACGGGCACCAAGAGCAGTGCTGAGGCCCTGAAGGACCTCCAGAAGGCCCTTCAGAAGCCCACGGCGCAGCAGTAAGGAGCGGCCCGCTCATGGTGGAAACGCATAACCCTGGCGGCAGTGCGACAGCCAGTGCGGATCAGTCGTCGCACGACCGCTCGGGCGGCAGTTCGCCCAGCGGCCCGCCGGCGCCGGCCAAGCGTCGGCGCTGGCGGGCCGGGGCGACTTCGGGATCGACGCGGATGGCGGCGCTGCTGGTCTCCCCCACGCTGCTGGTGCTGACGATCGTCGTGCTCTACCCCACGATCGTGGCGCTCAAGGATTCGCTCTACGGCACCGCGGGCCTGGACCCGGAGACGGGGTTCGTCAGCAAGACGGAACCGTTCGTGGGCTTGTCCAACTACGCCGACATCTTCGGGGAGGCGGGCTCCCGATTCTGGAACGCCTTCTGGAACACCTCGTTCTTCACTGTCACCACGGTCGCGTTGGAAACAGTGATCGGTGTGGGTATGGCGCTGATCATGCACAAGGCCTTCAAGGGCCGGTCACTGATCCGTGCCAGCATCCTGATCCCATGGGCGATCCCCACCGCCATTTCCGCAATCCTGTGGCGCTGGATATTCAACAGCGACGGCGTGGCCAACGCGCTCATCGGCAAGCAGATCCTGTGGACCACGGAGGGATTCCAGGCCCAGGCCGCCGTCATCATCGCCGAGGTGTGGAAGACCGCCCCGTTCATCGGTCTGCTCGTACTGGCCGGCCTCCAGGTGATCCCCAAAGAGGTCTACGAAGCCGCCCGGATCGACGGGGCCACCGCACTGCGCCAGTTCTGGAACATCACCCTGCCCCTGGTGAAGCCCGCGCTGCTGGTGGCCGTGCTGTTCCGGACGCTGGACGCGCTGCGGATGTTCGACCTTCCCTACGTCCTCATCGGCGCGAAGAAGGCTTCGGTGGAGACGTTGTCCATGCTGGCCCAGGACGAGGCGTCGAATGTGCGGTTCGGACCGGCTGCGGCATACGCGGTGGTCCTCTTCATCTACGTCTTCCTGATCGCGCTCGCCTTTGTCCAGTTGCTGGGCACCGATCTCGTCCGCGACGACGACACCCCCAAACGCCGCCGCCGGTGGCTGACGCGACGTCGCACGGAGGTTGAGGCATGACCATCCCGGCAAAGATCCGCAAGTGGCTTCCGTATATGGGTGTCGCCGTCGTCCTCATCTACTGCCTGGCCCCGTTCTACTGGATGGTGGTGTCCAGCCTGCGGCGTACCTCGGACATCTTCGAGAACTCGCCGCTCCCCAGCCACCCGTCCCTTGAGAACTACCTCGCGGTCTTCGACCCCTCCCAGTCGTTCACCAAGGCGATGATCAACAGCATCGTCGTGGCCGGCGTCACCACGTCCGTGGCTCTGGTGCTGGCCACCTTCACCGCCTACGCCATGGCGCGGCTCAGGTTCCGCTTCAAGCGTGTGGTGCTCACGGTGATCATCGCTACTTCGATGTTTCCCGTGGTGTCGATCGTGGTCCCGCTGCTGAAGTTGTTCACGGACATGGGCTGGATCAACACCTATCAGGCGTTGATCGTGCCCAGCATGTCCTTCGCGCTGCCGCTCGCGGTATGGAACCTCACCACCTTCTTCCGGCAGATGCCGGAAGAACTCGAGCACTCGGCCATGGTCGACGGCTGCACGCGTGGCCAGGCCTTCCGCAAGATCATCATTCCACTTGCCGCGCCCGGCCTGTTCACCACCGCGATCATCGTCTTCATCATCGCCTGGAACGAATTCCTCATCGCCCTGACGATGACGAACAAGGAGGACATGCAGACCGCACCGGTCGCCGTTTCCAAGTTCTCCGGGGCCTCTGATTTCGAGATCCCGTTCGGCAGCCAGATGGCGGCGGGCGTTCTCGTCACCCTCCCGCTCGTAGTCATGGTGATCGTCTTCCAGCGTCGGATCGTTTCCGGCCTCACCTCCGGTTCGGCGAAATAGCCCGGCCTTCTCCGCGGATCACTTACTCGAAGGAGGACGCAGCAGCATGCCAAGCACCGCACCGTGGTGGCGGAGTGCCGTCATTTACCAGGTTTACATCCGCAGCTTCGCCGATGGGAACGGCGACGGAGTCGGTGACATCGCCGGAATCCGCTCTCGCTTGCCATATCTCAAGTCGCTGGGCGTCGACGCCATTTGGATCAACCCGTGGTACAAGTCGCCGATGGCCGACCACGGCTACGACGTGGCCGACTTCCGCGAGATAGACCCGCAATTCGGGACCGAGGCCGAGGCCGAGGAACTCATCGAGGAGGCGCACCAGTACGGCCTCCGCGTCATCCCCGACATCGTGCCGAACCACACCTCCGATCAGCACGAGTGGTTCCGGGCCGCGCTGTCCGACCGGCCGGACGGCCCCGAGCGGGAACGCTACATATTTCGGGCCGGCCGCGGACCCGAAGGCGCCGAGCCGCCCAATGACTGGAGGTCGGTCTTCGGTGGTGCGGCCTGGACCCGGGTGCCCGACGGGCAGTGGTATCTGCATCTGTTCGCCCCCGAGCAGCCGGACCTCAACTGGGAGCACCCGGAGGTCAGGGCGGAGTTCGAGGACATCCTGCGGTTCTGGTTCAGCCGTGGAGTGGACGGATTCCGTATCGACGTGGCGCACGGCCTGATAAAGCACCCCGAGCTGCCTGATCTGCCGCCCCGCATCGACCCGGACGGCCCGGCTCCTCAGGAGCGGGTGGCTCACCCGCACTGGGACCGCGACGAGGTGCACGACATCTACCGCGCGTGGCGCCGGGTGGCCGATGAGTTCCCCGGCGACCGGTCGTTCGTCGCCGAAGCCTGGGCGGAGACCCCCGACCGGCTCGCCGCCTACGTACGGCGGGACGGTCTGCACACGACGTTCAACTTCGACTTTCTGATGGCCAGTTGGAGCCCCAAGCAGTTGCGGGCGGTCATTGACGACTCGCTCGCCACGCTCGGCGCAGTCGGCGCACCGGCCACCTGGGTGCTCTCCAACCACGACGTCGTGCGCCACCCCAGCCGCTTCGGCCGCGAGGCGGTGACGAAGTGGGTGGCCAACGAGCGCTACCTGCCCGACGGCCCCCTCGACCTCGAACTCGGAATGCGGCGGGCCCGCGCGGCCGCCCTGCTGCTGCTCTCCCTCCCCGGCGGCGCCTACATCTACCAGGGTGAGGAGCTGGGCCTGCCGGAGGTCGAGGATCTACCCGAAGACGTCCTGCAGGACCCGATGTGGGAGCGATCCGGGCACACCGACCGCGGACGTGACGGCTGCCGCGTGCCCATCCCGTGGACCGGGGAGGGCGCGTCTTTCGGCTTCAGTCCCGAGGGCGCCACCGGCAAGCCCTGGTTGCCGCAGCCTGCGCACTGGAAGGAGCACAGCGTCGAGATCCAGACCGGTGACGACGCCGCCATGCTGGAGCTCTACCGCCGCGCCCTGCAGCTACGCCACGCCCACCCTGCCCTCGGGGATGGCGGCCTGACCTGGCGGGACGCCCCCGAGGGAGTGCTCGCCTTCCACCGCGAACCCGGCTTCGCGTGCGTCGTCAACTTCTCGACCGAGCCGTATCGGCTGCCGCAGCACGACAAGGTGCTGCTCGCGAGTCGAGAGCTCGACGACGGCCGGCTGGCTCCGGACGCCGCGGTGTGGCTCGCGCTGTAAGCGCCCCTGTCGTACGGCTTTCGGGCACCGAATCGCACAACACAGCACAGCACCGCACCAGATCGCATCGCGAGGATTCACGTGAACGACCTGACCACGCCCCCCTCCGGCCACCGCCAGAACGGCCCCGACTGGTGGCGCCAGGCCGCCGTCTACCAGATCTACCCCCGCAGCTTCGCCGACTCCGACGGTGACGGCCTCGGCGACATACCCGGCGTCACCTCGCGGCTGCCCTACCTCTCCGAACTCGGCATCGACGCCGTCTGGCTGAGCCCGTTCTATCCCTCCGCCCTGGCCGACGGCGGCTACGACGTCGCCGACTACCGCAACGTCGACCCGCGGCTGGGCACCCTTGAGGACTTCGACGCGATGGTCGCCGAAGCCCACCGATTCGGCATCAAGGTGATCGTCGACATCGTCCCCAACCACACCTCCGAGGACCACGAGTGGTTCCAGGCGGCGCTGCGGGCGGCCCCGGGTTCACCGGAGCGGGAGCGCTACATCTTCCGCGAGGGCAAGGGTGAGAACGGTGAACTCCCGCCCGCCGACTGGCAGTCCGCCTTCGGCGGCCCCGCCTGGCACCGGCTCCCCGACGGCTGGTGGTATCTGCACATCTTCGCGCCCGAGCAGCCCGACCTCAACTGGGACAACCCCGAAGTACGCGCCGACTTCCGCAAGACGCTGCGCTTCTGGTCCGACCGGGGCGTGGACGGATTCCGTATCGACGTGGCGAACGCGCTGGTGAAGGACCTCTCCGACCCGCTGCGCGACATGGGGAACCGCACCTACCGCGAGCAGATGGAAAGCATCGAGGACGGCACCCACCCGTTCCTGGACCGCGACGAGGTGCACGAGATCTACCGGGAGTGGCGGGAGGTCTTCAACGAATACGACCCGCCGCGCGTCGGTGTCGCAGAGGCCTATGTACAGAACCACCGCCTGGTGCTGTACGCGCGCCCCGAAGGACTGGGTCAGGCGTTCAATTTCGAGTATCTGAAGACCGGTTGGTCGGCCACCGAGCTGCGTTCCGTCGTCGACGTCTCGCTGCGTACGGCCCAGGAGGCGGGCGCCTCCGCCACCTGGGTGCTCTCCAACCACGACGTGATCCGGCACACCTCACGCTTCGCGCTCCCCGACGACGCCGACCACGAGGCATGGCTGCTCAGTGGCGGCACCGAACCCCGGGCCGACACCGAACGCGGGCTGCGCCGGGCGCGAGCCGCGACCCTGCTGGAGCTGGCCCTGCCGGGGTCCGCCTACATGTACCAGGGCGAGGAGCTGGGCCTGCCCGAGGCTGCCGGCATCGCCGAGGAGGACCTTCAGGACCCGGTGTGGGAGCGCAGTTCGCACACCCGGAAGGGCCGCGACGGCTGCCGCGTACCGCTTCCGTGGACCCGCGGGGGCACGTCGTTCGGCTTCGGCGGCGACCCGTGGCTGCCCCAGCCCGCGGACTTCGGCGCCCAGTCGGTCGAGGCCCAGGAGGGCGAGGAGGGCTCCACGCTGGAGCTCTACCGCGAGGCACTGCGGCTACGGCACAAGCTCGTGGGCACGGACGAGTCACTCCGCTGGATCAGCTCCGCGGAAACGGAGGAGGCGGGCCTGCTGCACTTCGTCCGCCCCGACGGCTGGCACTGCGTGACCAACTTCAGCACCGAGGCCGCGCCGCTTCCCGACGGTGAAGTGCTGCTGAGCAGCGGACCGTTGGGGACCGGTGGGCAGCTCCCCGGGGAGACGACGGTGTGGCTGCGCACGGCGGACCCGGCAGCGGGCTGACACCGCGGTAGGACGGTGCGGGAGACCCCTCGGTTCTCCCGCACCGTTCCGCGTATCGCTCTTACCGCTCCTCCCGGTCACTCCTCGGGGAAGTGGACCTCCGAGAAGCCCTCGCTCTGTTCCCAGCGGAGGTAGAAGAGGCCGGAGTCGCTGTCGTAGATGAAGAGGACCCTGCTGCCGTCGTCAGCGATGCTGGTGTCCTTCCAGCCGTCGAAGTCCTCGGTCATCTTCAGGTCCCAGTCGGACAGATCGCCGGTGCCCACTCCCGCCAGCGACTCCGTGGGGGGCTCCCCGTCGTAGCAGTACTGACCGAAGTCGGCGATCAGCGAGACAGTGCCCTCGACCTCGGCGAGTTTCACGCCCTGACAGCGGTCCTCCGCTGTCTTGTAGAGCGTCTGCCACGCGCTCCACTTGGTCGCCCCGGCGGCCTGGTGCCGTTCCTGCAGGCCCTTGCCCTCCACCAGACGTGCGTGGACCCGGCGGCCGTCGCTGAGCCGGAGAGTCGACTCGAACTCCCCCGGGTAGGTGCCGGCTTCCGTCTTCGAGTGCTGCGCCGCCTTGCCGGGCTGCTCGGCCGCCGAGCCCTGAGCACTGCCGTACCCGGCGACCAACAGCCCCATGGCCGTCGCCCCGACAAGCGCGGCCCGATACGCCTTACGTTTGCCCACGATGGGTTCCCCTTCGAACGGTCATCCTGCGTACGTCGATCCGTACGGTCCTGATCCGGCCGCCGGGTCGCACCACAGAGGTCTCCCGCCAGGACGCACCCCGCCGTCGGCCGGTTCCCGGCCATCGGGGGGGCACTTGCCGGGCGGCGCAGACCGGCCGACATGGATGCGCCGGCTGCAGGCCGTGCCCCCTGGCACCGCGCGGAGTGTCCCAGTTTGGTAACTGGTGTTCTCAAAGCCTTGGTTGCTTCGCCGCCGGCCGGCGCTTCTGCCCCGGACCAACTTGCCTGGCCGCCGGAGCGGATCGAGGTCTTCCAGCGCTGGCTCGCGTCCGGCAGCGCACCCTGATCGGCCTCACTGGGTCGCCATGACGATGCAGCGCCGCAGCTCTTCGACTCCTTCCGGGGCCCCTTCGACCGTCACACCGGCCGGCTCGCCGGGGCTCTCCCGGTTCCACACCCAGCGCAGTACGGCCGACGGCGGACCGCTCACGGTCACATCGGCCGTGTCGTCGCCGGCACCGCCCTCGACGGCGAACAGCCCGGGGCCCGTCCGCACCCGCCATGCCGCTCCGTCGGTACGCACCAGGTACGTGCGGCCCGGCGAGCCGTCCAGAATGCCGGTGAAGTAGTCGCCCCACTCGGCGACGCCGTACGCCACGAAGATCTCGAGGAGCTCGTCGATGCCGTCGACGGCGAGGTCGGCCGGGACCGGCTCGACCGGCTGCCCCGCGCCGAGTTCGGCATCGATGCGGTGGATGACCGTCTCCTGCGCCATCCGCCGGATCCAGAAGCCGACGGTCTGGTCCGGGGCGTACCAAGTGCCCGCCGGATCAGCCGGCTTGCGGGCGGCGAACTCCTCAAGCAGCCCGGCGTACGCCCGGTCGAGCAACGCCAACGGCTCTTCGTCGGCGAGTTCGCCCGGCGGCGGCCACGGGGGCTCGGCGCCCTCGCGCATGGCCAGGGCCTTGTGCAAGTACACCTCGCCGACGTGGCGGGCCAGGTCGGCGACGGTCCAGCCGGGACAACTCGGCACCGCCGCAGTGAGATCGATCGACGCGACGGCCCGCAGACGGGCGAAGTCGACCGCGAGGCAGTCGAGAATCCGGGAGTACTCCATGCCGGCAAGTTCAGCACAAGCGCACGCACCCCGCACCGAGTTCCACCACGAGTAGAGGCCTGCGTCCTCCGCCGGCTCGGCGAGCGCAGGCCGCTCGACATGGGCCAACGACGACCAATGCCGAACACTCGCCCCGAGGCAACACGGTCACTACGGGGGAGCTGGGCACACAGCTGTTCCTGCTCTCAGGACGTGCTGTGGAAGCGGCGGTGCAGTTCACGTACCTGCTCCGCCAGCCCGGGAACCGGGCCCTCCACCACGACGCCGGGGACGATTTCCCGGATCGGGAGGGGCCGCACGGGAGGCGCGGAAGCCCCCAACTCTGCGAGCCAGACCGTCAGTTGCTCGGAAGAGCTCACATAAACGATGCGGCCCAGTCCGACCCAGCCGTGCGCGGCGGCGCACATCGGGCAGTGCTCACCCGAGGTGAAGACGGTCGCCGCCGTCCGCTCCTCCGGGGTCATGTTCGCCGCGGCCCAGCGCGCCAGCTCGAACTCCGGATGGCGGGTCCGGTCGCCGAGCGCCACGCGGTTGCGGCCCTCGGCCAGGACCGTCCCGTCCGCGGCAACGAGCACGGAACCGAACGGCTCGTCGCCCGCCTCCAGAGCCTCGGTCGCCAGTTCCAGGCAGCGGCGCAGGTGCCGCAGCTCGGCGTCGTCCATCGTGATGCCCCCAGAAGGTGATCTTCAGCGGATGCTAAACCCTCGGTCCCCTCGGCGCACCCGAACTGGGCGGCATGAGCGCGCCTCTGAGACCGGGACCGACCACGTGATAGCGGTCGGCCTGGGCTCGCTACCCCTGTGAAGGGCATCGGGCTCGGCAGCCGCTCAGCTGACGGCCGGATCGGCGGTCGGCGGTGCCGAGCCGAGGGCCTCATCCATACGGCGACAGTGGCGACGTATGCGGGTGTTGGCCCAGAGCAGGTAGCCGCCGAAAGCGAGTCCGAAGATGAGCATGAACGCGGCCACCGTCCATCGGCCGAGCGCGGCGAACGCCACAGGCAGTCCCCACAGCATGACCACGAAGAACACCACGGCGGGCCAGCCGAAACGCCGCATACGGTGGCGGCGTTGGGCGACCAGCCTGCGCATGGCGACTTGCTCTCGGGGGTCGTTCGGAACCTGGCGGGTCTATCCGGTCAAGACGGCGACTGACTTCGTATGGGCGCTCCCCACACGGTCGCTCCTCAAGGCCGATCGCCTGCTGAGATGGCGCCGCCCCACCCCGTCCGTGAGAGTGCCGATCGTCTGGCCTCCCCCGCTGACGTACGC
>NZ_JBOHCV010000376.1:0-9860 GCF_050698815.1 Streptomyces sp. | reverse complement strand
CAGCTCGCCGACGCCGCCGGGGTGTCCAACCCGTACCTCAGCCAGATCGAGCGCGGCCTGCGCAAGCCGAGCGCCGAGATCCTCCAGCAGCTGGCCAAGGCGCTGCGGATCTCGGCCGAGACGCTCTACGTACAGGCCGGAATCCTCGACGAGCGTGACCGGAAGGAGCTGTTGCAGGTTCCGGCCGCGATCCTCGCCGATCCGTCGATCAGCGAGCCGCAGAAGCAGGCGCTGCTCCAGATCTACGAGTCCTTCCGCAAGGAGAACGGGCCGGGCAGCGCGCACGAGGACGCACAGGAAGACGAAGCCGAGGCCACCGAGGCCGACGCCCGATAGCAGTCAGTTCACAGGGAGGGACCTCTCATGCCCAACGCCAACGACCTCCGCAAGACGCTCACCGACCCGAAGCCCCTCTACTTCGCCGCAGGGGTCCTCGACAAGATCCGCGAGGAGGCCCCGGAGCGGATCGCCGCCGTACGGGCGGCCGACCCCAAGGAAGTGCAGGCGCGCTTCACCAAGCAGGCCAAGGAGACCCAGGCCAAGGTCAGCGAGACGCTGGGCGGCATCGACACCGACATCAAGAAGCTGCGTGAGCAGGCACAGCACCTGGCTCTGCAGAGCGTGGGAGTCGCCGCCGAGTACGCCGTCAAGGCCCGCGAGGCCTACGACGAGTTGGCCGACCGTGGCCGTGGCGCCGTGCAGAACTGGCGCGGCGAGGGCGACGGCGAGGCCCCGCAGGTCACCGTGGAGCGCGAGCGGCCGGTCAAGGTCGCCGAGCCGCCGGCCGAGCCGCGGAGCGGCGGGCAAGCACAGCCGCGGAGCGGCGGGCAGGCCGGCACGAAGGCCGGCGCCCAGACCACCGGCACCGCACAGAACAACGGTGGCGGCGCCCGCAAGACCACCACGGCGAAGACGACCACCCAGAAGTCGGCCACCACCCAGAAGCCGACAGCGCAGAAGCCGGCTTCGCCCTCCGCCAAGAAGACGCCGCCGAAGTCGGACTCCTGACCGAAGCCGCCGCCTTGTTCGCCGGACCGGTCCGGGCACAGCCCCGCTGACCGGTCCGGCGAACGGGTACCGTGGCAGGGCAGGCAGGATGAGCGCGAGTCGGCTGGACTCCGTACGCACAGGGATGTGGACGACGTGTTGATGCAGGGCTTCTTCGAGGTGCTGTGGGTGCTTTCCCTGGTCCTGCTGCTCATGGCGGTGTTCGCGTTCATCGACGGGGCGCTGCGCCGTACCGACGCCTACACCGCGGCGGACAAGAAGACGAAGCCGTTCTGGCTGATCATTCTCGGTCTCACCATCGCCGTGAACATCTACCCGATCCTGTTCCTGCAGATCGCGGGCCTGATCGCGACGATCGTCTACATCGTCGACGTCCGCCCGGCGCTCAAGCAGGTCACCGGCAACGGCCCCCGCAAGGGTGGCAGCAGCAGCGACGGTCCCTACGGGCCGTTCAACGGCCGCTGAGAACTCCAGCAGCCACGGCAGCCGCGCCGCTCAGTCCTCAGCCGCGGTCGAGCAGCAGCGCTGCCACGTCGTCCGTGAGTTCGCCGCCGTTCAGCGCCCGTACGTCCTCCATCGTGGCGTCCAGCAGCGCCTCACCCCGCTTGCCCTGCGCCATCCGCTCGGCCACGAGGTCGACCATCCCCTCCTGACCGAGGCGCTGTTTGCCCTCGCCCACCCGGCCCTCGATGAGGCCGTCGGTGTACATCAGCAGGCTCCAGGCGCCGCCCAGTTCCACCTGCCGGCGCGGCCAGCGGGCCGTGGGCACGACACCGAGCGCCGGTCCGCACTCGTCGTACGGGAGCAGCCTCGGCGTCGAACCGCCCCCACCCGCGACGAGCGGTGAGGGGTGTCCGGCCAGGCAGATGCCGGCCCGGTGTCCGTCCGGGGAGATCTCGACCGTGCAGAGCGTCGCGAAGATCTCGTCGTTGGGGCGCTCGTGGTCGAGCACCTTCTGCAGGGTCCCCAGCAGTTCGTCGCCGCACAGACCGGCGAAGGTCAGGGCCCGCCAGGCGATGCGCAGCTCGACTCCCAGCGCCGCCTCGTCCGGACCGTGGCCGCAGACGTCGCCGATCATCGCGTGCACGGTGCCGTCGGACGTGCGCACCGTGTCGTAGAAGTCGCCGCCCAGCAGTGCGCGGGAGCGGCCGGGGCGGTAGCGGGCCGCGAAGCGCAGTTCGCTGCCCGCCAGCAGCGGGGTCGGCAGCAGCCCGCGCTCCAGGCGGGCGTTCTCCTGCGCCCGCAGCCGGGACTCGGTGAGCTGGCGCTGGGCGAGGTCGGCGCGCTTGCGTTCGACGGCGTAGCGGATGGCGCGGTGGAGCAGCCGTCCGTCGAGTTCGTCACGGAAGAGATAGTCCTGCGCCCCGACGCGTACGGCCTCCGCCGCGCGCTCCGCGTCCGCGCCGTCCGTCAGCGCCAGCACGGCGTGCCGGGGCGCCAGCAGCAGCACGTGCCGCAGAATGTCCAGCTCATCGGATCCGCCCGATCCACCGGACGCACCGGACGCACCGGACGCACCGGCCCCAGCGGACGCACCGGATCGGCCGGTCAGCGCCAGGTCGAGCAGGATGCACTGCACGTCGTCGGTCAGCAGCCGCTCGGCCTCGGTGAGGTTACGCGCGGTGCGCACCTTGATACGGTCGCCCGGCGCCCCGGGAAGGGGGCCGCCCGGCAGGTATCCGCTCGCCGCGTCCAGCAGTTCGGGCACGCTGCGGCTCGCCCCGAGGTTGTCCTCGATCACGAGCAGCGTCAGCCCGCCCTTCGCGGTCCCCTCGGGTCGCTCGGACCCGCCGCTCTGGCGTGGCAGTGACGCGCGCGACGACGCCGGATCGGCGTCCTCCCGTTGCACGCGTACGGGCATATGCGTTTCCTCTTCCCTCCCCCCGAGGGGCGCGCTGGAGCGCCGGTCGGCAACTCAGCCCTGGCACACGCGGCTGGTCGGGTGCTCGTGCGCATGCCGGACTGTCGAGGGGACCCTAACGCTCCCGCACGTATGTACGGAATGGCAGACGGCATTCCGCAACTGTCATATGCCCCTCACTCTTCGAGCGGCCCGCGCGAATACCCAGGTCCACGGGCCACGCCCGGCGCCACCGGCCCGCCCGCCGAGGTTCACCTCACGTTCATTCGCCTCCTTCGGCCGCTTCACCTGATCTGTCTAATTTCAGCCTTACGGAGTGCGTACCGCTCCGTAACGCCAAGCACCCAAGCATCCACACCAGATCTCGCGCGCCGCCCCTACCGGCGGGCCCCAGGAAGGAACTGAACGAAAGTGAAGCTTCAGCGCACGAACCGGCTGCGCGCCATCGCTGTCGGCGCCCTCGCGGTCTCCGGCGCCCTGGTACTCACCGCCTGCGGCTCGGACACCAACACCAGCGGCGCCACCAAGGAGGCGGCCGCCAAGATCAAGTGCGACGGCAAGGGCAAGCTCCTGTCGTCCGGCTCCACCGCGCAGAAGAACGCCGTGGACGCCTGGGTCAAGAACTACCAGGCGGCCTGCAAGGGCACCCAGATCAACTACAAGGACATCGGCTCCGGCGGCGGCGTACAGGAATGGCTGCAGGGCACCACCGCCTTCGCCGGTTCCGACTCCGCTCTCAAGCCGGAAGAGGTCGCCACCTCGAAGAAGGTCTGCAAGGGCGGCCAGGGCATCAACCTGCCCATGGTCGGCGGCCCGGTCGCGATGTCCTACAACCTCCCCGGCGTGGACAACCTCGTACTGGACGCGTCCACCACCGCTCAGATCTTCGACTCGAAGATCAAGAAGTGGAACGACCCGAAGATCAAGAAGCTCAACCCGGGCGCGAAGCTGCCGAGCACCGACATCCAGCCGTTCCACCGCTCCGACGAGTCGGGCACCACGCAGAACCTGGGCAAGTACCTGGGCACCGCGGCCAAGGACGACTGGAAGTACCCGGACGAGAAGTCCTGGCAGGCCAAGGGCGGTCAGTCCGCCTCCGGTTCCGCGGGCATCGCCCAGCAGGTCAAGCAGACCGAAGGCGCCATCGGCTACTTCGAGCTGTCCTACGCCACCGCGAACAACCTCGACAGCGTCAAGATCGACACCGGTGCGGGCAAGCCCGTAGAGGCCACGTCGGAGAACGCCTCCAAGGCCATCGCGGACGCCAAGGTCGTCGGCAAGGGCAAGGACCTGTCGCTCGAGCTGAACTACGCGACCAAGGCCGAGGGCGCCTACCCGATCACCCTCGTCACCTACGAGATCGCCTGTGACAAGGGCAACAAGAAGAGCACCCTCGCCGCCACCAAGTCCTTCCTGAACTACACCGCCAGCAAGGACGGCCAGAGCGTTCTCTCCGAGCTCGGCTACGCGCCGCTGCCCGACAAGATCGCGGAGAAGGTCCGCAGCACCGTCCCGGAGCTGTCCTGACCATCCCCACCGCCGCACACGACGCGTGAAACGGCCGGCCCCCACGCGGGGCCGGCCCCCACGCCTGACTGACAGCCCGATCCGGTGCACCGCCGCCAGGGGAAACCTCCCCACCAGACCGGAGACACCATGGACATCTCTCGCACTTCCGCAGCACCACCGCCGAAGCAACCCGACGAACCCGCCGCCGCGCCCGTGAAGGGCCAGGCAGTGCACCGCGGGGACAAGCTCTTCCGCGGCCTCTCCCGCGGCTCCGGCATCACCCTGCTGGTGATCATGGCCGCCATCGCGGCGTTCCTCACCTACCGCGCCTCACTGGCGATATCCAAGGACTCGGTCAACTTCCTGACCGCCTTCGAGTGGAACCCGCAGGGTGACCCGCCCGCCTTCGGTATCGGCGTCCTCGCCTTCGGCACGGTCGTCAGCTCGGTGATCGCAATGGTCATCGCCGTGCCCGTGGCCGTCGGCATCGCGCTCTTCATCTCCCACTACGCGCCGCGCAAGCTCGCGGCCCCGCTCGCCTACGTGATCGACCTGCTGGCCGCCGTGCCGTCCATCATCTACGGCCTCTGGGGCGCCCTCTTCCTCGTCCCCTACCTCGACGGCCTCACCAGCTGGCTCGACGAATTCCTCGGCTGGACCACCGTCTTCGAGATGTCGAACCCGGGCAGCCCCGCCCGTTCCATCTTCACCGTCGGCATCCTGCTCGCGATCATGATCCTGCCGATCATCACCAACGTCACCCGCGAAGTCTTCCTGCAGGCACCGAAGATGTACGAGGAAGCGGCCTTGGCGCTCGGCGCCACCCGCTGGGAGGTCATCCGGATGTCGGTCCTCCCCTTCGGCCGCTCCGGCATCATCTCCGCCTCGATGCTCGGCCTCGGCCGCGCGCTCGGCGAGACGATGGCCGTGGCCACGGTGCTCTCCCCCGGCTTCCTCTTCAGCCTGCACCTGCTGGACGCGGGCAGCGGCACTTTCGCGCAGAACATCGCCGCGAAGTTCAACGAGGCCGACGATTTCGGCCGGGACGCACTGATCGCCTCCGGCCTCGTCCTCTTCGTCATCACGCTGCTCGTCAACGGCGCCGCCCGCTACATCATCGGCCGCCGCAAGGAGTACTCGGGGGCCAACGCATGAGCCGGGACATGAGCAGCAACGCAGCGACGGAATCGGAGGCACGGGCATGACTGACAACGCACTGCTGGACAAGCCGCAGCGCAGCGATCCGCAGCCACCCACCGCGCCCCTCGCCCACCGCCGCCTGCCCCGCTGGTCCACCGGCGCCATCGCGCTGATCTCGGTCGGGCTCGGCATCGGCATCGGCAACACGGCGGGCCTGCACAGCCGCATCCAGTGGGGCCTGATCGCCGGCCTGCTCTTCGTGATCGGCACGTACGCGGTCACCAGTGCGGTCGAGGACCGCCGGCAGGCGAAGGACCGGGTGGCCACCAGCGTCGTCTGGGTCTGCTTCATCATCGCCGTCGTCCCGCTGGTCTCCCTCGCCTGGACGACCTTCAGCCGCGGCGCCGAGCTCCTGGACGGCTACTTCCTCTCCCACTCCATGGGCGGCATGACCAACCTCGAGAAGGGCGGCGGCGTTTACCACGCGCTGCTCGGCACCCTCGAACAGGTCGGGCTGGCCACGCTCCTCGCCGCCCCCATCGGGCTGCTCACCGCGATCTACCTCGTCGAGTACGGGCGCGGCAGGCTCGCCCAGGCCGTCACCTTCTTCGTCGACGTCATGACGGGAATTCCGTCCATCGTCGCGGGCCTGTTCGTCCTCGCCTTCTGGAACCTCGGCCTCGGCTTCGGCCCGTCCGGCTTCGCGGGTTCCATGGCGCTGGCGATCCTGATGATGCCGGTGGTGGTCCGTTCCACGGAAGAGATGCTCAAGCTCGTACCGAACGAGCTGCGCGAGGCGTCACTTGCGCTGGGCGTGCCGAAGTGGCGGACGATCCTCAAGGTCGTCCTGCCGACCGCCATCGGCGGCATCACCACAGGCGTGATGCTCGCCATCGCCCGGATCGCCGGTGAGACCGCGCCCGTCATGCTGCTGGTCTTCGGCAACCCGCTGATCAACCCGAACCCCTTCGCGGGCGCGCAGGAGTCGCTGCCGCTCTACGTCTGGAACCAGTACAAGCTCGGCAACGTGGCCAGCATCGAACGCGCCTGGGCCGGAGCGCTCGCGCTCATCGCCTTCGTGATGATCCTCAACCTGGTCGCCCGCGGCATCGCCCGCTGGAAGGCGCCCAAGACGGCGGGCCGCTGACATGCCCGTACACACGCAGGTCCGCACGACGGCGACCCCGGACGGCGAGCCCCGAGACCGCACTCACTGGGGGAGCACCCCAGACCCCAGTACAGCCCCCGAGAGGACTGACACCATGGCCAAGCGAATAGACGTCAGCGGCCTCACCGCTTTCTACGGCGGCCACCGGGCCATCGACGACATCTCCATGAGCGTCGAGCCCCGCTCCGTGACGGCCTTCATCGGGCCCTCCGGCTGCGGCAAGTCCACCTTCCTGCGCACCCTCAACCGGATGCACGAGGTCACCCCGGGCGGCCGGGTCGAGGGCAAGGTGATGCTGGACAACGAGGACCTGTACGCCACGAACGTGGACCCCGTCGCCGTACGCCGCACCATCGGCATGGTCTTCCAGCGCCCCAACCCCTTCCCGACGATGTCCATCTACGACAACGTCGCCTCGGGGCTGCGCCTGAACGGCAGCTACAAGAAGCGGGAACTGGACGGCATCGTCGAGAAGTCCCTCAAGGGCGCCAACCTCTGGAACGAGGTCAAGGACCGCCTGAACAAGCCCGGCTCCGGCCTCTCCGGCGGCCAGCAACAGCGGCTGTGCATCGCCCGCGCCATCGCCGTGGAGCCGCAGGTGCTGCTGATGGACGAGCCCTGTTCCGCGCTGGACCCCATCTCGACGCTGGCGATCGAGGACCTGATCGGCGAACTCACGGAGCGGTTCACGATCGTCATCGTCACGCACAACATGCAGCAGGCGGCACGGGTCTCCCACCGCACGGCCTTCTTCAACCTCTCGGCGGTCGGGCAGCCCGGCAAGCTCATCGAGGTCGACGAGACCGAGCGGATCTTCTCCAACCCGTCCGTCCAGGCGACCGAGGACTACATCTCGGGCCGCTTCGGCTGACCCTGCGCCGAGCGCGAACGGCACGGCCGCGCAGACGGCCTCGCGGTGCTGCATGGCGGTGCCACCGCAAGGCGCGGGCTCGCCCCTGGATCTCCGGGGGCGAGCCCTTCGCGTTCGCCCCCGCCCCCGGGAGCCGGGGACGGCGGTCAGCAGCCGGCCGTCAGCCGAAGATCAGCAACACGATCCCGTAGCAGATCGCCGCCACCAGCCCGGCGGCCGGCATGGTGATGAACCAGCCCATCACGATGTTCCTCGCCACGCCCCAGCGCACCGCGGACACCCGCTTCGTCGCCCCCACACCCATGATCGCGGAGGTGATGACGTGCGTCGTGGAGATGGGCGCGTCGAAGATGAAGGACGCCGTGTACATCACACCGGCCGCGGTCGTCTCACCGGCGAAGCCCTGCGGCGGATCCAGTTCGATGATCCTGCGCCCCAGCGTCCGCATGATGCGCCAGCCGCCCGCGTACGTACCCAGCGACAGCATCCCCGCGCAGGCGAACTTGACCCAGGTGGGAATGGAGTTGCCGTCCTGCACATCGGCGATGGTGAGTGCCATCACCACCACACCCATGGTCTTCTGCGCGTCCTGCAGACCGTGTCCCAGGGCCATTCCGGCCGCCGAGACGGTCTGCGCGATGCGGAAGCCCCGCTTCGCCTTGTGCGGGTTGGACTTGCGGAAGACCCACAGGATGCCGCACATCACGCCGTAGCCGAGCAGCAGCCCGACGACCGGCGAGATGAACATCGGCAGGACGATCTTCTCGATGACACCCGACCAGATGACGACGATGCCGCCAGCCAGCGCCGCACCGACCAGGCCGCCGAAGAGCGCGTGCGAGGACGAGGACGGCAACCCGAAGTACCAGGTGATCAGGTTCCATACGATCGCGCCCGTGAGCCCCGCGAAGAGGACGGCCATCCCGCTCGACCCGTGCGGTGTCTCGATCAGCCCCTTGCTCACGGTCTTCGCGACGCTGCTGCCCAGGAAGGCGCCCGCGAGGTTCATCACCGCGGCCATGGCCAGCGCGGCGCGCGGCGTCAGGGCGCGGGTGGAGACGGAGGTGGCGATGGCGTTCGCGGAGTCGTGGAAGCCATTCGTGTACGTGAAGAAGAGCGCGACCGCGATGGTCACGACCAGAGCGAACGTGTCCACAGTCGGTCAGGACTCCTTGACCGCGATGGTCTCGACCGTGTTGGCCACGTGCTCGAAGGCGTCCGCCGCCTCCTCCAGTACGTCCACGACCTGCTTGAGTTTCATGACGTCCATCGCGTCGTACTTGCCGTTGAACAGGTACGCGAGCAGCTTGCGGTGGATCTGGTCGGCCTGGTTCTCCAGCCGGTTGACCTCGATCCAGTACTCGGTGAGGTTCTCCATCGTGCGCAGGTGGGGCATGGCCTCGGCGGTCAGCTCCGCCGCCCGCGACAGCACCTCGATCTGCTGCTCGATGCCCTTCGGCAGGTCCTCGATCTCGTAGAGCACGACGAGATCGACGGCCTCCTCCATGAAGTCCATGATGTCGTCGAGCGAGGAGGCCAGCTTGTAGATGTCCTCCCGGTCGAAGGGCGTGATGAAGGAGACGTTGAGGTGGTGGAAAATCGCGTGGGTCGCGTCGTCTCCCGCGTGCTCCGCGGCACGCATCCGCTCGGCGATCTCGGCGCGTGCGGAGGATTCCGCCCCGAGCAATTCCATGAGGAGCCTCGAGCCCGTGACGATGTTGTCCGCGGAGGCCGCGAACATGTCGTAGAAGCTCGTCTCCCTGGGGGTCAGACGAAAGCGCACTGGAGATCCTCGGGGTGCATCGATGACGGTCTCGTTGATGCTAAGCGCATCATTCAGCCACAGCGAGGCGGCCTCCCACAGTGTCGCCCATAGCTAACAGTGCCCTGAACCAGCCCACCCGAATCCAGTAGACTATACCCACGAGGGGTATACATCTCAGTGGATAGCCGAGCCCGAACATGGCGCATTCCCGACCATGGACGCCCTTCCCGGACACCCGCGCGCCCCTGCCCGCGCCACGCCGGCACCCCGGCCCTCCCGGGCCGACTAACAACTTACGGAGGACCCATGACGACCACCGAGGCCGACGCCCGCCCGGACGACCACTGCGCGGCGCACGCCGCAACGGGCGAGCACGGCTACACAAAGGACAAGGACGCCCACCTCAAGCGTCTCCGCCGCATCGAGGGCCAGGTGCGCGGCCTGCAGCGGCTGGTCGACGAGGACACCTACTGCATCGACGTCCTGACCCAGATCTCGGCGGTCACCAGCGCCCTCCAGAGCGTGGCCGTGGGCCTCC
>NZ_JBOHCV010000375.1:0-2535 GCF_050698815.1 Streptomyces sp. | reverse complement strand
GGCCAGCCGCGCTCGCGCAGCCATGCGGTGTCGTCGGTCGCCAGGTAGTACTGCCAGGTGGCCAGCGAGATGTCGCTCTGCAGATGATTCTGGGTGCGGCAGTGCGGCGGGTCCACGCTGTGGCACTCCTTCTTCAGGTCACCGTCGCTGCCGCTGGTCCAGGAGTAGAAGAGGCCGTCGTAGCCGAGCTTGCGCGCGTTCGTGCGGGCGCCCTCGCGGGTGCGGTAGCGGTAGTCCAGCACGGACTTGGCCAGGTCCGGGTTGCCGGCGAGCAGGCTCGGGAACATCCACGTCTCGGCGTCCCAGAAGACCAGGCCGGCGTAGTTGTCGCTGCTGAGTCCGGCGGGGGCGATGCTGTCGTCCCCTCCCCGGCGGCTGCTGGTGAGCAGCCCGTACTTCGCGGAACGGAGCCATTTCTGCAGCTGTGGGCGGCCGTTGACCTGGATGTCGCTGCGCCACAGCCGCTGCCAGGCGGCGGTGTGCGCCGCGTAGGTGGTGTCCCAGCCGCGCTGGGCGGCCTGCCGGGAGGCGGCCAGTGCGCTGCGCTCGGGGGCGTCGGCGGTACGGGCGGTGTCGACGCCGACGTACTTGGTGAACTCGTAGGTCTTGCCGCGCTGCGCGCGGAAGGAGACGCCCTGCTTGGCTGTGAGCTTCCGCGCGGGCCCCGCCTTTCGTTCATCCTCTGTACGCACACCGGGGCCGGGCCGCAGCGTGGACGCCACCGCCCCGTCGGTCTTCGTGCCATGGGTGCGGAAGGCCACGTCCATGGTCTGGTCGCCGGGTCGTGCGGCACTGTCCGGACGGGCGCCGCCGCCCGTCTGGGAGACGCGGCGCGCTCCGCGGCCGTCGAGGACGTCGGTGACGTGTGACGTGCCGCTCCAGCGCGGGGTCATCGACAGCCGGACGGCGCCCGAGTGCGGGTTGTTGCGGTCGGCGAGCACGTCGTAGGTGAGGTCGGTGGCGCGGCCGTCGGCGGCGGTCCAGGTGAGCGAGGTGCGCACCACGCCCTTGCGCAGGTGCAGGGACTGCTTGTAGTGCGAGATGCGGCCGGCGGGAGTGCCGGAGGAGAAGGTCTCGCCGGACTCGCCCCCGGTGGCCACGTTCAGCGTGCTCCAGGTGGGGATGGCGGCGATGGCCTGCCGGTTCTCGGCCGTCTTCTGGTTGTGCCCGTAGAGCCCGGCGACGAACGACCCGTCGTAGCGCGGCGTCATCAGGGGCCAGCCGGTCTTCTCGCCGCTCGCCGCGTAGCCGGTGCCGGTCGGGGCGACACGCTGGCCGAGGTAACCGTTGCCGACATAGGCGTGGTAGCTGTCGTCCGGGTCGATCTTCTTCGAGGACAGCACCCAGCCGTCGCGGCCGTCCCGCACGCCGGAGGCACCCGGCTGTGCGTCGCCGGCGGCGGCGCGGCCGCCGGGTGAAGGGGAGGCGGCGGCGTGCGGCACTGCGGCGACCAGGGCACAGGCGAGCAGCGGCGGCACGAGGCGAGCGGTCCGGCGAACGGACGGGCGAGCGGATCGGAGCATGGACCGAACCTAAAGTTAATGAACATATTCAGTCAACAGACCAGGCCCATGCGTCCAACCCTTGAACACTTGCCCGAAGCCACGCCCTCCGAAGCCACGTCAGACCACGGCCGGCTCCTCCTCCCCCGCGAAGGTGCGCCACAGCCGCGCGTAGTGCCCGTCCCGGGCGACCAGTTCGGCGTGCGTGCCGTCCTCGACGATCCGCCCGTGGTCGAGCACCACGACCCGGTCCGCCCGTGCCGCCGTCGTCAGCCGGTGGGCGACGACCAGCGTGGTGCGGGTGCCGGCCAGCCTGTCGGTGGCCTGGTTGACCAGTGCCTCGGTGGCCAGGTCGAGGGCTGCCGTCGCCTCGTCCAGCAGCAGCACGTCGGGGTCGACCAGCTCCGCCCTGGCCAGCGCGAGGAGCTGCCGCTGCCCGGCCGACAGATTGCGGCCGCGCTCGGCGATCGTGTGCAGGTAGCCGCCGGTCAGGGTGGCGATCATGTCGTGCGCCCCCACCGCTCGCGCGGCCGCCTCGACCTCCGCGTCGGTGGCGTCCGTACGGCCGTAGGCGATGGCGTCGCGCACCGTGCCCGGGAAGAGGTACGGCTCCTGCGGCACCACACCGAGCCGGTGCCGGTAGCCGGACAGGTCCAGGGTGCGCAGGTCCGCGCCGTCGGCCAGGACGGCGCCGCTGGTGGGGTCGTAGTACCGGGCGACCAGCTTGACGAGGGTGGACTTGCCCGCGCCGGTCTCGCCGACGAAGGCGACGGTCTGCCCCGCCGGGATGGTCAGTTCGATGCCCGACAGAGCCTCCTCGTGGTCGTGGCCGCCCGCGGCGGTGGCGTAGCGGAAGTGCACTTTCTCGAAGGTGATCTCGCCGCGCAGCGTGTCCACTTCGTGCGAGTGTTCGGGCGCGGGTGTCGTGCTCTCCTCGCGCAGCAGCTGCTGGATGCGGCCGAGCGCGACCGACGCCTGCTGATAGCCGTCGAAGACCTGGGACAGCTGCTGTACGGGCGAGAAGAACAGCTCG
>NZ_JBOHCV010000374.1:0-2599 GCF_050698815.1 Streptomyces sp. | reverse complement strand
TTCGCGCACCGGGTCTGCGCGTCCCCCTCATCGCAACAGTGGTCGGAGCGCTCCCCCTCGGCATGCTCGGCCTGGGCCTGCTGCTCTACGTCAATGAGCTGACCGGTTCACTCACGGACGCCGGCATGGCGGCTGGTGCGTTCGGTGCGGGCAACGCGCTGGGGGTGCCGCTCCAAGGGCGGCTGATCGACAGGTTCGGGCAAACGGCGGTGGTCGCACCTGCAGGCGTGGTCTGCGGGGGGTGGACGATTCTGCTGGTCACTACCGCGCCCACCGTCGACTCGGTCGTCTTCGCCGTGGCGGTCAGCGCCGGCGCCGGAGCATGTGTCCCGGCGACCACGGGCAGCATGCGCGTCCTGCTGGCCGAGCTACTCGAAGAGGGCCAGGTCCGGGCCGCTGGATATGCGCTGCTTGCGGTGCTCTTCCAACTGGCCCTGCTGACCGGTCCTCTGGCCACATCAGCGCTACTGGCGCCGGCGGAGCCGGCTGGAGCCGTGGCGACAGGCGGGATCCTAGCCGCGGCAGCGGGGCTGCTCTTCTGCGGTACCAAGGCATCCCGGAGCTGGCAGCCCCAACGGACTCCCTCCACGACGGGAGGCATCAAAGGACAACGCGGTCTGCTGGTATTGCTGCTGATCGCGGGCGGCGTGGGAATCTCGGCCGGGTTCGTCGCGCTCGCCGTGCCGGCTGCTGCCCTGGCTCGTGGGAACGCGGCCGACAGCGGGCTGCTGCTTGCTGTGGTCGCCGCCGGGGAGATTCTCGGCGGCCTTCTCTTCGGAGCGCGTCGCTGGCGCTGGCCCTCCGCCCTGATGCTGCTCGCGGCCCTGGCCGGCTCCGCTGTAGCCGCTGGCCTCGTCGCGACGGCTGCAGGAAGTCTCACGCTGCTGTATCCGACACTGTTCCTGACCGGAGTGTGCGGCGGCCCCTTCGCCATCGCCTGTTCCTCGATGCTGGACACTTTGGCTCCCCGTGCTGCGTTGACTTCCTCCTACACCCTCATGGTCAGCGTGGGCCTGCTGGGCAGCTCTCTGGGAAACGGCGTCGGCGGCGCGTTCGTGGACGCCGCCGGGTACCGGCAGCTGCTCACGCATAACGCTTGCTGGCTCTTCACCCTGCTGACCACGGCACTTCTCCTTCGTCGAGCCCTTGCCACGCAGCCTCATCCCCCAGCGGCCCGCACCGTCCCGGACGCATCCGGGACGAACGACATCCGTAGGTGACGCGGCCGAGATCGGTGAAGTTCTTGTCCTAAAAGAGATCCGGCGTCGCCGGCATCACATCATCGAGAAACGCACTCACCATGGGCACCAGCACCGCTGACTCCCCCGAGATGCCGATGTGCGACGTCGCCGCCAGAATCACCAGGCGCGCGGCCGGAACCTTCTGCAGCATCCCCGACGCTGCCGCTTCCTCATCGCCGCCACCGCGCAGCTTGAACATCGCCAGCGCATGCTCCGGCTTCACTCCATCCGCATCACCGACGATGACCATCGTCTTCGCAGAGATCGAACGCATCTGCGCGTCGCTGATGTTCTGGTCATCGATGCTCAAGACCTTCATCTTTTCGAGATAGGCGTCGAACGCCGTGGCGTCCGGCGTGTGCTCCCTGAACGCCTTCTCGACGGGCGTACCGGCAAACGCTGTGGCGTTGAGACTCTCGATGCCCTCCAACACTGACGGGTACCAGCCGTCCCTGCGGTAAGTGGCGGACAGCGAGACCAACTTGTTGACGAGCGCCGGGTGACGGAGCGCGAGTTGCAGCGCGACCCCGCCGCCTTGCGAGTAGCCCATCACATCCGCGCGCTGGACCTTCAACGCGCGCAGCAACGCCGCGGCATCGTCGGCGAACTGCTCGTAAGACATCTTGCGCGAAGTATCCGGGGTGCGGCCGTGCCCTTGCTGATCGAAGACGATCACTGCGCGCTCGCTCGCGAAGGCGGACACCCACGACTTCATCGAGTCGGTGGCCATGAATGCGCCAGGGATAAGCAGCAACGGAGGCGTCTTCGACCTGCCGAGCTCGCCATTCACTTCGTGATAGAGGCTCAGCCCGTTGATCGGCAGGTGGCCGTTGCGCGAAGGCTTCGTTGTCATCATTTCCACCTCACGACTCCCCGTTCGGGCCGTAGAGCCGGGCGACATCGGGAGAGTCGAGCCAGTTGGAGTAGGTGGGCGACTTCGGCCAGCCCTCGGGTGAATCCTGCCATTCCTCCTGACGGCCCCACGGCAGGATGTCGATCAACGCGAAGGTGTAGCTGAGCTGTTCGGTACCGCGTCCGTCGGTGTGCCAGGTGCGGTAGACCTTGTCACCGTCGCGGAGGAACACGTTCACCGCGAAGCCCGCGCCGGGTGGCGCTCCTACGTCGGCGCCGAACGAGCTTTCCGACGACGAGTACCAGTCCATTCTGTTGCCGACTTTGGCCTTGTAGGCCAGCGCTTCTTCGATGGGCCCGTTGGTAACGATGACGAAGCGGGCATCGTAGTTGTCGAGGAAGCCCAGCCGGACGTACTGCGACGTCAGCCCTGTACAGCCGCCGCACTGCCACTCCGCGCCATCGGACCACATGTGGTTGTAGACGATGAGTTGGGAGCGCTCGTC
>NZ_JBOHCV010000373.1:0-8694 GCF_050698815.1 Streptomyces sp. | reverse complement strand
CCGAACGGTGCCTCCACCGTCATCGTCGAGGCTCGCGAAGAGGTGTGGCGTGCCGCCGGGTTCGACCGCGCGGACGAGCACACCACCGCCGAACGGTGCGCGAAACTCTTCCCCGACACCCTCGCCGGACGCCCCCTGCGCGGCAACAACTCCCAGTGGACGGCCTTCCGTACGGTCGTCAACACGCACTGGTCGCACGGCAACATCGTGCTCCTGGGCGACGCGGCACACACCGCGCACTTCTCCATCGGCTCCGGCACCAAGCTCGCCGTCGAGGACGCCCTCGCCCTGGCGGCCTGCATCGAGGAGCAGCCCGGCCTGACAGCGGCGCTGGCCGCATACGAGACCGAGCGCCGCACCGTCGTCCAGTCCACGCAGCGCGCGGCGCGCGGCAGCCTCGAGTGGTTCGAGGACCTGGCCGGCTACGTCGGCCAGCCGCCCGGACGGTTCGCCTTCAACCTGCTGACCCGCAGCCGCCGCGTCACCCACGACAACCTGCGGCTGCGCGACCCGGGCTTCGTGGCGGCGGTCGAGCGCGAGGCGGACGTCCCCGCCGGCACGCCCCCGATGTTCACGCCCTTCCGGCTGCGCGAACTGACCCTGCGCAACCGGGTCGTGGTCTCCGCGATGGACATGTACTCGGCGGCGGACGACGCCGGCACCCCCGGCGACTTCCACCTCGTCCACCTGGGCGGTCGCGCGCTGGGCGGGGCGGGACTGGTCATGACGGAGATGGTGTGCGTCTCGCCGGAGGGCCGCATCACCCCCGGCTGCACGGGCCTGTGGTCGGACGAGCAGGAGGCGGCCTGGCGCCGCGTCACCGGCTTCGTGCACGACCGGTCGCCCGGCGCCGCCATCGGCGTCCAGCTCGGCCACTCGGGCCGCAAGGGCTCGACCCGGCTGATGTGGGAGGGCATCGACGAGCCGCTGCCGGAAGGCAACTGGCCCGTCGTGGCCCCGTCCGCGCTCCCGTACCGGGACGGCGTCAACCAGGTGCCGCACGCCCTGACGACCGCCGAACTCGCCGCGATACGCGAGGACTTCGTGGCCTCGGCCCGGCGCGCCGCCCGCGCGGACTTCGACCTGCTCGAACTCCACTGCGCCCACGGCTACCTGCTCTCCAGCTTCCTCTCCCCCCTCACCAACCACCGGACCGACGCCTACGGCGGCAGCGTCGCGGCCCGCCTCCGCTTCCCACTGGAGGTCTTCGACGCGGTGCGCGAGGTGTGGCCCGCCGAACGTCCGATGACCGTCCGCGTCTCCGCCACGGACTGGGCCGAGGGCGGCATCACACCCGAGGACGCCCTCGCCATCGCCACCGCCTTCACCGAGCACGGCGCGGACGCCATCGACGTCTCCACCGGCCAGGTCGTCGCCGACGAACGGCCCGACCTGGGCCGCTCGTACCAGACCCCCTACGCCGACCGGATCCGCAACGCGCTGGGCGTCCCCGTCATCGCGGTCGGCGCCATCTCCTCCTGGGACGACGTCAATTCGCTGCTGCTGGCGGGCCGTGCCGACCTGTGCGCGCTGGGCAGGCCGCACCTGTACGACCCGCACTGGACGCTGCACGCGGCGGCCGACCAGGGCTACGAGGGACCGGGTGCCCCCTGGCCCCAGCAGTACCGCGCGGGCAGCCGCCCGCCCCCCACGGGCCGCACGGACGCACCCAAGCCCCGACTCGCATTGTGACCGGCGGTCACCGTCGGACGTCGCTGCCCCGGTCGTCGTCCTCGTCGAACCAGCGGTCATCCGGCTCACGCCTGTTCGCGATGATCACCGCGAGTGGTGGCACGACCATCGCCGCCAGGCACAGGCCGACCGCTGCCGGAACGGAGATCAGCTGCACGAAGCCCCATGCGCTGACGAAGAGCACCAGGCAGATCGACATCAGCACCAAGTAGCGCCTGCGCCGTCGTGCGTACATACCTCCACCGTATTCCGCCGCCCGCCCTGGCGGGCGCGCCGGAGACCCCAGGCGGACGGGAGGCGTACGTGAGGGCTTCTTCGCCTTCTTTCGGATGACGTGCACCACGCCTGGCGGCGGCCTGGCCGTGATCAAGGAATACGTCTGATCATGGCCCACCCCCAGAACCCGGACGGCTGGGGCACACCTCCCCAGCCCCCACACGGACACAAGAAAGAGAGCTTCGTCAAACGCCACCCGGTGGCCACCGTATTCATCGCCCTGGCCGTGGTTCTCGGTGCCGTCATCATCGGCAGTGCCGTACTCGTGAGCAGTGACGGTGACGGTGGCGGCGGTCAGGAGCGGAAGAGTCCGAAGCCGCAGGAGCCGAGTAAGGAGAAGACGGAGACCCCCTCCACTCCGCCTCCCGGCAACGAGCGCAAGGATCTGACGAGCTTCACCCTCGACGACAGGTCGCAGGCGGGGTTCGACGACTTCTGGCTCACGTACGAGGTCACGAACAAGTCGTCGGAGAAGTCGGACTACCTCATCGAGTACGACGTGGTTGACACCAGGACCGGGAAGCGCGTCTTCAACAGCGAACTGATCGAGGACTCCGTCAAGCCGGGACAGACGGCCAAAGGCGAGGAACCCGTCCTCGTGGAAGAGGGCACACCCTTCCGGAATCTCAAGGTCGAGGTCACCGATTTCAACAGGACTGCGAGTTTCTGACGGGCCCCTGCGTAACCCTCCTGTTCTTCGTGGTGCGGGTGTGGGAGGCGGCCGTGACGGCGATGGCGTTCGCGCCGACGATGACCAGGATGGCCGCCCACGCAGCCGCATCGAGGTGCTGGTCCAGCACGATGAGACCGATCAGGGCGGCGAAGACCGGATTGACACTCATGAACACGCCGAAGAAGTGCGCCGGAACACGCCGCAGTGCGAGCAGATCGGAGAGGAACGGCACCGCAGAGGACAGCACTCCGGCCACCAGCGCGCAGGCGAGGGCGGCAGCGGCGTGGGGATGCTGCCAGAGCACCCAGGCGCCGACGGGGATGTAGAGCGCGCCGGATACGGCCGCGGCCGCAGCTGAGCCCTCCAGACCGGGCAGGCGCCGGCCGACGGTGCGGTTGAGCAGGATGTAGCAGCCCCAGCACACCGCGGCCAGCAGTGCCAGGCTGATGCCCAGGTAGTCGGTGGAGGGAGAGGGGCGGGCGAGCACGACGACCGCGCCCGCGGCGGCCAGCGCGCACAGCGCGTCGATCCGGCGGCGGGAGCCGGCCAGCGCCACCGTCAGCGGGCCGAGGAACTCCAGCGTGACTGCCAGCCCGAGCCCGATGCGGTCGATGGCCGTGTACAGGGACAGGTTCATCACGGCGAACACCAGCGCCAGCCAAAGCACCGGCTGCCACTGCGCCGCGGTGAACGACCGCAGGCGCGGCCTGCCGACCGCCCACAGCACCCCGGCGGCCACCCATTGGCGGACCGCTACCACCCCCACCGGGCCGATCACCGGGAACGCCAGTGCTGCCACCGATGCCCCGAACTGGTTGGACAGCCCGCTGCCCAGCATCAACGCCACCCCGCCCCGCCGTTTCCCGCCCCCGGTGGGCGCACTGCCGTCAGCGACGGCGAGGGGCTGCCCGGTGTCCTGTGAGCTCTTCAGCACCATGCACTCACCGTGCTGTCCCCACCGGGATACGCAAAATGCATCCAGGCAACTGTCGATACGCTGAACGTATGGATGCACGCCGAGGAAACTCCGCCGGGTTGGAGCTGAAGCACCTGCGCTGCCTGGTCGCCATCGTCGACAACGGCGGCTTCACAGACGCGGCCCTCGAACTGGGCATCTCCCAGGCAGCCGTCTCCCGGAACCTGCTCGCCCTGGAAAAGATCCTCGGGGTGCGGCTGTTGCACCGAACCAGCCGCACCGTCGTGCCCACCACTGCGGGCGTGCGGGCTCTCGCCCGCGCGCGCCCGCTGCTCTCCGGCGCCGACGAACTCGTCACCGAAGCCTCCTCCGGCCACAGCCGCCTGCACATCGGCCACGCCTGGTCCGCCTTCGGACGTCACACCACCGAATTCCAGCGCCGCTGGCACCACAGCCACCCCGAGACCGAACTCCGGCTCATCCGCCACAACTCCTCCACCGGCGGGCTCGCCGAGGGGCTCTGCGACCTCGCAGTCATCCGCGCCCCACTCGACCTCAAGCCCTGGTCACACGCCCTCGTCGGCCACGAGCCCCGCTACCTGGCCCTCGCCTCCGACGACCCATGGGCCCGCCGCCGCAGCATCCGCATGGGCGAGATCCCCGGCCGCACCCTCGCCATCGACCGCCGCACCGGCACCACCACCCTGGACCTGTGGCCCGAAGACGAACGGCCCGCCGTCGAGTACACCCACGACATCGACGACTGGCTCGCCGCCATCGCCACCGGCCGCTGTGTCGGCGTCACTCCCCAGGCCACCGCCGCTCAGTACCGCCGCGACGGCATCACCTACCGCCCCCTGCGCGACGCCGACCCCGTCCCCGTCCATCTCATCTGGCGCCGCCAGGACCCCCACCCCGCCACCCACGCCGCCGTCGCTCTGGCCATCGACCTCTACCCCGAGAACCGGCAAACGTGAGGCGAGATGACTACGCCAGCCGGGCCGCGTGCTCCCCGCCGGGGTCCCGCAGTTTCGCGTCCAGGGCGAAGAAGACCTCCGCCGAGCGCTCGCCCGGCCAGTCCGCGGGCAGCAGCGACCCTGGCAGGCCCGGGTCGGCGTAGGGGAGGTGCCGCCATGCGTCCAGGGCCGGCAGATAGTCCCGGTACGCCTCCTCCGGCGGCACCCGGCGACGTCCCGACCAGGAACGCAGCACCGGCTCGTGCACCGTGAGGAAGGACCGGTGCAGCGCGGCGATGGACTCCAGGTCCCACCAGCGGGCGACCGCCGCCGCCGTCGGCTCGAACCCCTCGTGCGTACCGAGGAAGAGGTCGACGTACGGAGTGAGCCCGAGCCGGTGGAGGCTGTGCCGGGTCTCCTCCTCCAGATGCGAGGGCGCGACCCAGATTCCGGGAGCGGCGTTGCCAAAGCCGAGCCGGGCCAGCCGGGAGCGCAGCACGTGCCGGCGCTCGCGTTCGCTCTCGGGAACGGAGAAGACGGCGAGCAGCCAGCGCCCGTCCGGCACCGGCCTGTCGTAGACGCGGCGGTCGCCGTCCTCGAGGAGCTGGCGGGCGGCGGCCGAGGGCGCGTACCCGGCGGCCTTGCTGCCGGGCCGATCGGCGGTGAGCAGCCCCCGTCGCTTGAGCCGGGAGACCGCCGAGCGTACGGACGGCGCGTCCACGCCGGCCGCGCCGAGCAGCCGGATCAGCGCGGCGACCGGGACCGTGCCGCTGGGGAAGGCACGCCCGTACGCACCGTAGAAGGTGAGAATGAGCGAACTCGGCGACGGCTTGGGCAGGATGGGGGCGGGCGGCTGCTGGCTCACACGGTCACCCTAGAGCGGTGTCCCGCAGCCGGAATCGCTGGAGCTTGCCGGTCGGGGTGCGCGGCAGCGACGGGGCGAAGACGATCTCACGGGGGCACTTGTACGGCGTCAGCTCCGCCGTGACGAACTCGCGCAGCGCCTCCGCCATTCCGGTCTCCGCGTCGGTCACCGCCGGGACCCCCTCCCGCAGCACCACGTGCGCTACCACGACCTGCCCGCGCCGCTCGTCGGGGCGGCCGACGACAGCCGCCTCCACCACGTCGGGGTGGCGCAGCAGCGCCTCCTCGACCTCGGGGCCCGCGATGTTGTAGCCCGCCGAGATGATCATGTCGTCTGCGCGCGCCACGTAGCGGAAGTAGCCGTCGGGTTCGCGGACGTAGGTGTCTCCGGTGATGTTCCAGCCGTCCCGCACGTACTGGCGCTGCCGCGGGTCCGCGAGGTAGCGGCAGCCGACCGGCCCCCGCACCGCGAGCAGCCCCGGCTCACCGTCCGCGACGGGCTCCGAACCGCCCTCCTGAGGCACCACGCGGGCCTCGAAGCCGGGCACCGCGACGCCGGTCGTGCCGGGGCGGACCGCGTCATCGGCGGCGGAGATGAAGATGTGAAGCAGTTCCGTGGCGCCGATGCCGTTGATCAGCCGCAGCCCGGTCGCCTCGTGCCAGGCCTGCCAGGTGGCGGCGGGCAGGTTCTCACCGGCGGAGACGCAGCGCCGCAGCGAGGAGATGTCGTACGGGCGGTCGCGGCCCGGCGGCACGCGGTCGGCCGTGCCGAGCTTGGCCAGCATCCCGCGATAGGCGGTCGGCGCCGTGAACAGCACGGAGACCCGGTGCCGTTCGACGGCCGCGAGCATCTGCTCAGGGCCGCTCCACTGCCCCAGCAGCGCCGACGCCCCCGCGCGCATCGGGAAGATCACCAGCCCGCCCAGCCCGAAGGTGAAACCCAGCGGCGGGCTGCCCGCGAACAGATCGTCCGGCTCAGGCCGCAGCACGTGCGCCGAGAAGGTGTCGGCGACGGCGAGCACGTCGCGGTGGAAGTGCACGCAGCCCTTGGGCTGGCCCGTCGTGCCGGAGGTGAAGGCGATCAACGCCACGTCGTCGGCGGCGGTCGCGACCGGCGCGTACGGTGCGGAGTGCCGCTCGGACAGCCGCAGCAGATCATCCGGTCCCTCGCCGCCGAAGGCCGTCACCCGCAGCTGGGGCACCTCCGCCTTGGCCAGCTCGTCCACGGACCGTATGTCACACAGGGCGTGGCTGACCCGGGCCATATCGCAGACGGTGCGCAGCTCGTGCGCGCGCTGCGCGGCGAGCACGGTCACGGCGACTGCGCCGGCCTTCATCACCGCCAGCCAGCAGGCCGCCAGGTGCGGGGAGGTGGGGCCGCGCAGCAGGACGCGGTTGCCGGGCAGGACGCCGAGATCGCTGGTGAGGACGTGGGCGATGCTGTCGACACGGGCCTGGAGTTCGCCGTAGGACCAGGTCTCGCCCTCCTCCGCGCGGAAGGCGGGCCGGTCGGCGCTGAACCGGGTGACCGTCCGGTCCAGCAGCTCCGCCCCGCAGTTGAGGCGGTCGGGGTAGCGCAGCTCGGGGCGGTCGAAGACCAGCTGCGGCCATTCCTCCGGCGGGGGCAGATGGTCGCGGGCGAAGGTGTCGACGTGCGCGGACGCACTCAGGTTCATGAGGGCTGCCCCCTTGCGGCCTACGCCTGCCAGCAGGCGGTGTCCTGTGTATGCCGGTGTCGCCGGCGTGCCGTTGAGCGTAACGTGTTGGTGACGACAGTCAACGGTACGCGATACAGCGACAAGCAACCCGACCCGGAGGAGGGCCGTCCGATGCCCGCGTTCGCACTGGAACCGGAGCAGCGCGACTGGTGCGCTGAGCTACGGGCGCTGGGGGCCGAACGGCTGCGCCCGCTGGCCGAGTCGGGGCAGCACGGGCGCCTCAACCGCGAGCTGCTCGTCGCTCTCGGCGAACTCGGCCTGATCGGCCGCCTCTTCGCCCCCGACGGCCGCCCGGCGAGCGCCCTCGACCTGTGCCTGCTGCGCGAATCCCTCGCCTACTCCTGTACGGAGGCCGAGACCGCCCTCGCTCTGCAGGGCCTCGGCGCGGGCCCGCTCGCCCTGGCGGGCACGGCGTCGCAGCGCGAACGCTGGCTGGGCGAGATCACCGCGGGCCGCGCGGTCGCCGCCTTCGCGCTCAGCGAGCCGGGCGCCGGCAGCGACGCGGCCGCCCTCGCCTTGCGCGCGGAGCCCGACCCGGACGTCGACGGCGCGGGGCAGGGCTGGCGGCTGACCGGCACCAAGACCTGGATCTCCAACGCCCCGCACGCCGACGTCTACGCCGTCTTCGCCCGTACGCGCGAGGGCGCCGGCTCCCGAGGCGTCACCGCCTTCCTGGTGCCCGCGGACCGGGCCGGACTGACCGGGGAGGGGCTGGACATGCTCTCCCCGCACCCGATCGGCACCCTCACCTTCGACGGCGTCCCCGTCACCCGCGCCGACCTGCTCGGCGAGGTGGACGCGGGCTTCGGCGTCGCCATGCGCACGCTGAACCTCTTCCGGCCGAGCGTCGGCGCCTTCGCCACCGGCATGGCCCAGGCGGCCCTCGACGCCGCGATCGCACACGCCGGCGCACGGCCCGCCTTCGGCGGCACCCTGCGCGATCTGCAGTCCGTCTCCCACCAGTTGGCCGAGACCGCGACCCGGATCGAGGCCGCCCGACTGCTCGTCTACGCGGCGGCCGCGGCCTACGACCGGGGTGACCCGGACATCGCCCGACGCGCGGCCATGGCGAAGCTGCTGGCCACCGAGACCGCCCAGCAGGCCGTCGACACCGCCGTCCAGATCCACGGTGCCGCCGCCCTGCAACGCGGCCACCTCCTGGAACACCTCTACCGCGAGGTCCGCGCCCCCCGCATCTACGAGGGCGCCAGCGAGGTGCAGCGCTCGATCATCGCGAAGGAGCTCTACAGGTGACCGACGCCGGCCCCGCCCCTGCCCCCGCCCCGGAACCGGACCGGGACGGGGACCCGCACCTGCGGCGCGTCAACCCACCCGAGCTCTCCCCGCCCACCGGCTTCTCGCACGCCGTCACCGCCACCGGCTCCCGCCTTGTCTTCCTCGCCGGCCAGACGGCGCTGGACTCCGACGGGAACGTGGTGGGCGACACCCTCCCCGCCCAGTTCGAGCAGGCCCTGACCAACCTGCTCGCCGCTCTCGCCGCCGCCGGCGGCACCCCCGCCGACCTCACCCGCGTCACCGTCTACGCCACCGACGTACCGGCCTACCGCGACTGCGCCCGCGAGTTGGGCCGCCTGTGGC
>NZ_JBOHCV010000372.1:0-3629 GCF_050698815.1 Streptomyces sp. | reverse complement strand
GTCCTCGGGGGGCATCCGGTCGATGAGGTGGCGGCGTACCGACGAGACGTGGTGCGGGGCGACCGTGCGCATCGTCTCCCAGCCCTCGTCGGTGAGCACGGCGAACAGGCCGCGCTTGTCCGACTCGCAGCTCTCCCGGCGGACCAGGCCGGCGTTCTCCATGCGGGTGATCTGGTGCGAGAGCCGGCTCTTGGACTGGAGGGTGGCGGCGGCGAGATCGCTCATCCGCATCCGGTGCTCGGCGGATTCGGAGAGGTTGACCAGGATCTCGTAGTCGTTCATGGTCAGGCCGAACGGCTGGAGGTCACGTTCCAGCTGGTGGATGAGCAGCCGGTTGACGTCCAGATGGGTGCGCCAGGCGCGCTGCTCGTCCTCGGTGAGCCAACGGGGTTCGGTGTCCATGGTGATGACTTTACCCAGCGTTCGTACCTCTGTGCTCATAGCCCGAACCTGCGCTGGAGGCCGCCCAGCTGGCCGGGGAGTTGCGGTGTCTGCTGGCCGCCGTGCTGGCCGCCGCCCGGTACGCCGGGCTCGTGCGGGACCGCGCCGGTGGCCTGTTCCGCCATCAGCACCTCGGTGGACTGGATCAGCACCATGCCCGAGCCCACGAACTCGAACTGGTGCTCCTCGCCGGACGCCCCGCCGATGCCCGTCATGGCGCGGATGCCGCCCAGTACGCCCTTCAGGTAGCCGTGGTCGTAGTGATGGCAGGGCGAGGGGCAGTCCGCCCAGCCGACCAGGGCCTGCGGGTCGACGCGGACGGGCGGCTCGACGAAGTGCACCTGGCCGTTGGACGCGGCGACGAACTTGCCGGTGCCGATGAGGGTGAGGAAGCCCGGGATGATCGACTGCTTGAGGGAGAGGGTCGGTTCGAAGGCCAGCAGATTGCCGGAGCGGACGGTGAGGTTGCCGTCCTCGAGGTCGTAGGAGTTGACGTCGAAGGCGCGGTCGGCCAGCAGCATCTTGCCGTGGCCCTCGGCTACGACCCAGTCGGCGGCGTGCAGCGGGGAGTGGAAGCTGGTGGCGACGAGGCGGTCGAGGTGGCCGTGGCCGACGCCGTTGAAGTCGATCTGCCCGTAGTAGGCGATCATCTTGCCCTTCTGCAGGAACCACTGGCCGTTGAGCTCCACGCAGAAGGTGTAGTTGTTGACGTTGTCGTTGGACGGCAGGGTCGTGACGTCCAGGATCTGCGGAGCGGTGGTCACAGCTTCTCCTCGCTTGCCTGTACGAACACGGCGCCGTTTCCGGCCAGTTCGAGCTGGAAACCCTCGCCCGAGCCGCGGCCCACCATGTCGCGCCAGCCGAGCGCGGTGGAGAGCTTGTTGCGTACGTCGCCGTAGTGGGCCACGTACGCCTGCGGGTCGACGTGTACGGGGCGGTCCGGGGTGACGGGGAGCTGGATGATGCCGCCGTGCGCCATGACGGCGACCGCGCCCTTGCCCTTGAGCGTGGTGGTGAACAGGCCCTGCCCGGTGACCTGGCCGCGCACCATGCCCATGACGCCGCCGTCCGAACCGAGGAAGAGGGTGCCCTGTTCCAGGGTGCCGTCGAAGGCCAGCAGCCGGTCGGCCTCGACGCAGAGGGTGTCGCCGTCCAGGTTGATCACCTCGACGTGGTGGCCGCCGTGCCCGAACATCACCGTGCCGGCGCCCTCGACCGTCATCAGCGGGGTCGCCTCGTTGGCCACCCGCCGTCCGATCATGGACGTCAGGCCGCCCTGGCCGCCCTGCATGTTCGGGGTGAAGCGGACGTCGCCGGTGTACGCGATCATCGCGCCGCGCTGGCTGAACAGCCTCTGCCCCGGCTGCACCAGGGCCTCGACCATCTTGGAGTTGATCTCCCGGAACGGCATCAGACCTCGCCCCCGATCGTGTTGCGCTCGCTGGGCTGCACGTAGACCAGGCCGTCGCCCTCGAAGCGCATCTGGAAGGACTCGCCGGACCCCTCGCCCATGAACGTCCGGAAGTTCACACCGGACTGGAAGTGCTGCTGCAGATTGCCCTGATGGGCGATGTAGGCCCCGGGGTCGACCTGCAGCGGCATGCCCTGCGCGACGCGCAGCACCACCGCCGGGCCCGCGGACATCAGCGCGGCCTGCCCGGTGCCCTCGACCGTGGTGGTGAACAGGCCGTTGCCCTGGGAGGCGCCGCGCAGCCCGGTGAAGGCCGTGCCGGTGCGCAGGCCGGCGTCCGTGCAGAGCAGGTTGCTGGCCTCGACGTGCAGCGTCTCGCCGTTGAGCCGAACCAGGTTGATGTCGCTGGCGCGGTCGGCGAAGTAGCAGGTGCCCTGGCCCTTCACCTCCATGACGGTCATCTGTTCGCCGGTGAGGCGCCGGGTCACCATCCCGCGCATGCCCTCACCGCCGCCGGACATCTTCTTGAAAGCCATCTGGCCGTCGTAGGCGACCATGGAGCCGTTCTTCGCCTTGACGGTGTCATCGGCGGTACCGGTCATCGTGACGGCGAGCACCTTGGCGCTGTGAAGTCGGAACTGAGCCACAAGAGTGAACCTACCCTGGGCTCGGGGGCAGCGTGCCGTACTGCCACAATGGCAGTGCTTGTGCATCCCTTCACAAATGATCTCGAGGACCTGCCGTGGCCATTCTGGAATCGTCGACAAGCCTGCCGCCGAAGTCGCTCTCCGCTCTGCGCCGTCTCCGGCTGACCTCGACACCCGAAGCGGTGTCCTTCCTGCTGCTGCTCGTCTGCTCCGTGCTGAAGCGGACCACCGACTTCAACGCCGTGCCGGTGATGGGCGCCGTCCACGGCGTGCTCTTCATCCTCTACGTGCTCTTCTGGGCGGACGCCTGGAGGCGCGTCCGGTGGCCGCTCGGCCGGGCCGCCCTGTACTTCGCGCTGTCGGTGCTGCCCGCCGGCGGCTTCTTCGCCGACCGGATGCTGCGGGGCGAGGAGGCGGCGGGCGTGATCGCCGCCCGTGCGCGCAAGGAGCAGGGCGGCGGCAGCGGGGCCCTCGCGTGATCGTCGCCTTCTCGGTGACGCCGCTGGGCGTGGGCGAGGACGTGGGGGAGTACGTCGCCGAGGCCGTGCGGGTCGTCCGGGAGTCGGGCCTGCCGCACCGCACGGACGCCATGTTCACCTCGCTGGAGGGCGACTGGGACGCGTGCATGGAGGTCGTACGCAAGGCGGTCGCCGCCGTCGAGGAGCGGGCCCCTCGGGTGTCGCTCGTACTCAAGGCGGACATCAGGCCGGGCGTGACGGACGGGCTCACCGCGAAGGTGGACTCGATCGAGCGTCAGCTGGCGGACTGACCGCCGCTCGTCAGCAGGGCTATGCCCAGCGCGGTGCGCTCGTAGAGCACTTGGTGGCGCACCCGGCGCGAGGTCAGCAGGCCCGCGTCGCGCAGCGCCGTCAGATGCGCCGAGACGGAGGACGGGGCGAGGCCGAGCCGGGCCGCCAGGGACGTCGTCGAGGCGGGGTCCTCCAGTTCGTTCAGCACGGCGGCCCGGTTGGCGCCCAGCAGCCGCGCCAGCGCTTTGGCGGAGTCGTGGGTGGGCCGCTGCCACAGCCCGCCCACCCCGCGCGCCGGGTAGATCACCGCGGGCTGCCAGGGCGGGTCGAAGCCGCTCACCACGTCGGGCCAGACGAACACGCTCGGCAGCAGCATCACTC
>NZ_JBOHCV010000371.1:0-3575 GCF_050698815.1 Streptomyces sp. | reverse complement strand
GCCGTGGAAGGCGTACGGCGGGGTGGTCGAGGTCATGCACGGCGACGCCACCGGTGAGGACGAGCAGAAGCGCATCGTCGAGAACTTCGGCCTGCGCAACGCACCAGTCCGGCTCCTGTTCACCGGCGACGTCGCTTCCGAAGGGGTCAACCTGCACCAGGAGTGCCACCAGTTGATCCACTACGACCTGCCCTGGTCGCTGATCCGCATCGAGCAGCGCAACGGCCGTATCGACCGCTACGGGCAGGGGAAGAGCCCCCGATTCCGGGCCCTCGTGCTCACCAGCGAGGTGGAGTGGCGCACCGACGACAAGACCGGCGAACCCCTGCCCCTGGACGACCGCCTGGTCGGCGCCAAGCTCCTCGCCCGTGAGGAGGAGGCGCACCGCATCGAGGGCACCGCGGAAGCGGTCACCGGCATCTACCGGGCGAAGGAGGAAGAGGACCGGCTCACCCGCGACCTCATAGCCGGCCGCACCGTCGAAGAGTCGATCAAGCAGTCCTCGGCGGCCAGCGGTGGAGCCAAGGCCATGCTGGGGAAGCTGATGGGCAACGTCGGGGCGAAGAAGCCCAAGGACGACGTACCGCGCGCCACCGTGCCCAGCCTGTTCGGAACGGTCGGCAGTACGACCGCGACCTCCGACTACTTCGACGAGGCGCTGCGTCAGGTCTGCCACCCCGTCAGCCCGGACATCGCCCTCAAGCTGCGGCGCGAGAAGGACGGCACCATAGCCTTCCAGCCGCCGTCGGACCTTCTCCACCGACTGAAGGCCCTGCCCAAGACCTACCTGACCGAGCAGCAGATCCTGCCCACAGCCCAGAGGGAAGGGCGCATCCGCCTCACCTTCGACAAGAGCCTGGCCGCCAAGCGCCTCAAGGCGGCCCGCGAGGACTCCAAGAGCCAGTGGCCCAACGTCGGTTACGTCTCCGACGTGCACCCCGTGCTGGACTGGGTCACCGACAAGGCGCTCGCGGCGCTCCGCCACGACGAGGCCTTCGTGCTCGCTTTCGACCCCGACGCCGTGAGGGCCGACGCGATCGACCCGGAGCTGTCCGCCGCGCTTGACGGCCCCGTCTACCTCCTCCAGGGCAGCTACTCGAACAAGGCAGGGCGTCCCACCGTCGTCGAGTGGATGGCCGTCGTCGGCCTGCCCGACGCCCCCCGCGTCCACCGGGTCGACGACGCCTTCCTCGCCGCCTGCCGGGTCGGCCCCACCATGCCCGGCCGTGCCGTCCCGGTGAACCTCGGACTCCTCCAGTCGCGCGTCCCGGACGCGGTCGAAGCGGCCCGCCGCTTCCTGACCGACCGCGAGGCCGCGTACGAACAGCAGGTCGACGCCGTCCTCGCGCCGTACGAGAAGCGCGTGACGGAGTGGAAGCAGACCGCCCTCTTCACCGCCGCGACCCGTCGCTCGCAGAAGGCGAAGAACGACGTGAACCTCACGGCCGACCGGCGTAAGAAGCTGATCAAGTCCCTGCGGACCTCCGGCGCTCCGCTGCTGCGGCTCCTCGCCGTCCTCGAACCGCTCGCCGCCATCCCGGAATCGGCCGCTTTTGTGACCGCTGACACCGCCGCGCCCGACGCCGGAGAGACGAGCGCCCGATGAGCACCGACTTCGACTCCTTCTCCAACCGCGGCGAGTACCTGTCCGCGCACTACTTAGCCGAGCAGCTCGCCGACGGCCTGAAGAAGGGCGTCTTCGCGGCCTGGGCGGACCGCGAGTCCGACGAGAACGATCCGCGTCCCACACCCCGTATCGCCCTGCGCGGCCTGCGGTCCGTCTACCTCGACGAGAAGTACCGCAAGTTCTTCGCCGAGCAGGCCAAGGCGGACGCCGAGGACGACGAGTACCCCGACCGGGAGGGGTTCGAGGAGCGCTGGAACACCTACCAGGACGAGGAGTGGCGCGAGCGCGTCGCCGACTGGCACCGTAAGGTGCTCGCCGCCCTCGGCTACCCGGAGGGCGACATCGCCTCCGGTCCGCGCGAGTTGACCGTCCACCGGGCCGGACGCGACCACATCGTCCAGGTCGCCTGGCACGGCGACGGCATCGTCGCCGTCGACTGCGGCTGGTCCGCGAGCAACGACGCCGCCCTGGACGCCGACGCATACGGCCGTCTCCTCCACCCGGTGCGGACGGTCGGCAGCGGCGAGACGATCGATTCGGGGCACGCGTTCGCCACCTGGCTGTTCCAGAGCGAGCTGGGAGGCGAAGGCGGCAGCGCACCGCGGTTCGTCCTGCTGCTCTGCGGCGGCGTCATCGTTCTCGCCGACCGGCACGCATGGGGCGAGGGTCGCTACCTTGCCGCCAACCTCGACGCCGCCCTGGAACGGTACGACCGCAAGCAGTACGGCGAACTCGCCACGATCGCAGGTCTGTTCAGCCACGACGCACTCGCACCGGCGGAGGACGGCAAGGGCCCCGCCATCGACGCCCTCGTCAAGGCGTCCCGTGACAACGCGGTCGGCGTCTCCGGCGAGCTGCGGCAGGGCCTCCAGAAGTCCGTGGAGATCATCGCCAACGAGGTCCTGGCCCGTCTGGAGCAGACCGGACTCGAACCGCGCGATCTCGAAACCCCGGGAGAACCCTTCGCCCGGCAGCTCACCCGCGAGGCGCTGCGCTACCTCTACCGCGTCCTGTTCCTCCTGTCCGCCGAGGCCCGCCCCGAACTGGGCATCCTCCCGGCCGACGACGGCACCTACGAGGCCGGCTACTCGGTGGCCCGCTTACGTGATCTCGCCGAGCGGGACGCGCAGCTGACGGATGAGACCGCCCGCAACGGATTCCACCTGCACGCCTCCCTCGACGTGCTCTTCAACAAGGTCAACCACGGCCACCGGCCGTACGGCACCGAGGAGTGGGACGAACGTCCCGGCGACGACGCGGAGATCCGCAAGACGAAGGCCAAGCAGCGCAGTGAGGGGCGTGGCCTGCGTTTCGAGCCCTTGCGCAGCGAACTCTTCGAACCGGCTGCGGTGCGGCTCATCGGTTCCGGCACCCGTGATCCCCGGCGGGACGAGGAAGGCCCCGACGGGCCTGCCTGGCTCGACCTGCGGCTGCGCAACAGCGCTCTGCATGAGGTGTTGCGCCTGCTCACCATGAAGAAGGCCAAGCGGCGCGGCGAACGCGGCGGCTTCATCTCGTACCGCAACCTCGGCATCAACCAGCTCGGCGCGGTCTACGAGGGTCTGATGTCGTACACCGGCATCATCGCCGACAAGGAGCTGTGCGAGGTCGCGAAGGGCGGCGACCCCGAGAAGGGCTCCTGGCTGGTCGCCTCGCACCGGCTCAAGGAGTACCCGGAGAACACCTGGGTCGAGTACGACGAGCGAGACCGCGAGGAGAAGGGCCTGCGCGGGCCGAAGAAGTACCAGCCCGGAGAGTTCGTCTACCGCCTCGCAGGCCGTGACCGAGAGACCTCCGCGTCCTACTACACCCCCGAGTCGCTGACCCAGGTCACCGTCGAACTGGCCCTCAAGCACCGCCTCGACCAGGAGAAGGACGAGGCCGGGAACGTCGTCAAGACCCGCGCCTCGGAGCTGCTCAAGTACCGCATCTGCGAGCCGGCGCTCGG
>NZ_JBOHCV010000370.1:0-10493 GCF_050698815.1 Streptomyces sp. | reverse complement strand
ACGGCGGTGAGGGCGGCGTGCACGGGACGTTCATAGGCCCCGGCACCGGGCAGCCGGACGGCGAGCGCGGCGACAAGCGCGAGCGCCTCCATCGCGCAGGCCGCGCCGAGTCCGATGCCGGCGGCGCCGCCGAAGCCGTGCGCGGTCAGCAGCAGTGCGGTGAACAACAGCACCCCGAGCGCGGTGCCGACGGGCAGCGGGGCACCGGACCGGGCAACCGCCCCGACAGCGAACTGAAGCCCCAGCAAGGCCGCGATGAAGAGCGCGACAGCCGCCGCCACCAGTGGCCGCGTTCGTGCCGCGAACTCGTCGAGGCTGCGGCTGCGCTTCAGGCGGAGGCGGGCCCGGGCGGCGAACCACCGCGCGCACCACGCCGCGGGCGCTACGGCACACGCCAGGCTCAGCACCGTAGCGGTCCCTGCTCTTGCGGCTCCGGCTGCCCGTACTCCGCTTCCGTCCGGTCCGCCCAGCAGCGCGTCCAGCAGCGCGTCGCCGAAGAGCGCACAGCCGGTCAGCCAGCACGTCGCCAGCGTCAACAGCACGGTCGGCACCGCACTCACGACACGGCGCAGCACCAGCCGTACGGCCGCACCGACCGCGATCGCGGCAGCGACGCCGAGCGGGATCGTCACGGGTACTCCGGCCCGCCGTACCTGAGCCAGTTCGAACAGGCCGAGGGCTGTCGCACACAGCAGGCCGGGGAGCAGCGGCAGCAGCAGCACGCCCAGCACGGCACGGGAGGTCCGTACACGTGCCCGGCACGGGCCGCCGGACCACCGGGCGTGCGAAGCGTCCGCCAAGTGGTCCGGCGCCGTTCCCATCCCGTTCCCGTCGGCTCGCGGCACGCGAGCGAACAGCTCTTCGGCGAGGGCGAAGACGTCCCGGTGCCGGAAGCGCGCCGCGGTCCGGTCGGTGACTCCGTACGCTTCCAGCCCTGCCGCGATCTCCAGCGGGTCCACCGCACGTTCGCACAGCTCCCGGTGCCGGTGCATCAGCTCGCGTACGGGATCAGCCGGTACCGCCGTCGTCCGCGACTGCGGGGCGCCGGTGCGGACGTTCCGGGCGGCCGGCCCGGCCGGGGCGGTCACGGCTCTGTGGGTGTTCATCTGCCGCCCTCCTGCCGCTGTTCGGCCGCCGAACGCTCCAGCACGGCGATCGGCGCGCTGTCGGACAGGTCCGGGCGGGCCCAGCTCGGAACGGGCGCACGGGCGGGCAGGATTCCGGACGGCCCTCCCGCAGAGCGGCCGGTGGTGCCCGCCCAGCGCCCCGGCACATGGGACTCGGCAGGCCGGGCGAAGGGCAGCGGACCGTCACCGCCGCGCACGTCCACGGTGTCGTCCCACCTGTGTCCGGGCACCGGCGACCGCGACATCAGTTCCAGATAGATGCCACGGAAGGCCGCGACGTTCTGTTCCACGGTGAAGAGTTCGAGTGCCCGCTCACGCGCCGCCGCGCCAAGACGCGCCCGGCGTTCGGGATCCCGCAGCAGGGCGAGGCAACGGTCCGCCAGTGCGCGCGGATTGCGCGACGGTACGACGAGTCCGGTGCCGCCGATCACTTCGCACACCGCCCCGACGTCCGTCGAGACCGTGGCCCGTCCGCAGAACATCGCCTCCACCAGGGACACGGGGAAGCCTTCGACCACGCTGGAGAGCACCACCACCCACCCCGCTCCGTAGGCGTCCGCCGGCGTGGGCACACCGGGGCCGCCCAGCTCCTCGAAGGTGACCGGACGGTCGCCGGCCGCGCCGGTGCCGGCCGCCTCGTCCGGGAAGAGCTGTGCCGCCAACGCCCGGCAGTGCGCCTCGTAGTCGACCGCCTCCGGTCCCCTCCCGGGTGCCGTCGCGATGATGCGCAGCCGTGCCCGCGGCTCGGCCCGGCGGACCTCGAGGAAGGCATGCAGGAGGCCGGTCAGGTCCTTGGTGGGCTCGATGCGCCCGGCCCAGACCAGCGTCGGCGGCGCGTCCCCATGCCGCTCGGCACCCGGCTCCCCGCCGGTCTGGTCCGTCTCGCCGATCTCCGCGAAGGGCTCGGCGTCCATGCCCGGGTAGACCGTGCGCAGCCGGTCGCGCCGCGCTCCGCACCGCTCCTGCCAACGGCGGGCGTGGGTGTTGCCCGGAGTGATCAACTGCGCCTGGCCGTACGCCTCGCGTGCCAGCCGCCGCTGGAACGACGCCAGCAGCGCGCGTACGGGCGCGCCCGCGGCGGTCGGTGCGACGGCGTCGGCAGCACTGGCGAGATAGTGCTCGCGCAACCGCACCCCGTACTCGGTGATCAGCAGAGGGGTCCCGAATGCTCTCTTCGCCAGCAGGGCGGGCAGTGCTGCCGGACCGCCGCCCACCACGTGGCACAGCTCGGCATCGGCCAGCCCGTGGTCGCCGTTGTCTCCGTACCAGTCGAGCGAGAGCGGGCGCAGCGCGCGCTCCAGCCGTTCGGCCACGGCGAGCAGATCGGGGACCCGTACGCACTGCGCGGCGCGAAGGGCGCCGGGAGCGCGGCAGGCGGACTGCAGGATGCGGACGGCCTGCTCCGAGCGGAGGGCCGCGGGGAGGCCGCCGCCGCGCTCGCGGGCAAGTGCGGCCAGCCCGTGGAGCCCGGTGGCGAAACGGTCCGCCAACCGCCCGGTGCCGTCGGCGTCGTCGCCCTCCGCGCCGCGCTCCTCGGGGCCGGCGCCGCAGATCGCCGCGGCCAGCTCGTGGAAGCTCTCGCCGAAGCGCCGCCTGTCCCGGCGCGCGTAGGACCCCCCGCCGGTGACGGCCATGTCCACAGGCGACCCGCCGGCACGGCCCGGGACCCGGCCCCACAGTGGCGCCGTGCGCACCCGCCCGACGTTGTCCGGGAGTTCACACCAGCCGGCGCTCTCCTGCCGCGCGCTGCGGCTCAGCGCGTACACCTCGAACTCATGGCCCCCCAGCCCGCGCAGCAGCCGGTCGCACCACACCACCGACTCACCACGCACATAGGGGTAACCACCCTCCGTAAGCAGTGCGATGCGCACGAGCTCACCACCCCCCATCGGTCCTCCTAGTGGGCCACTGTCCGCAGGGGACGCAGTGGCGTGACGCGGAAGACGCTATGCGGGCCCCCCGTGCACGATGGACGGTTGTCCGTCGCGCCACCAAAAGGGGTGAATGGCCGTGACTAATGGACCGGTCAGACGTTTCTGTGCGCTATGAGGATCAACCGGGCCGACTCCGACGGCAGTTCACTGCCGACAGGAGAGGGAGGGACTTTCACAACACGCCCTAGCCGCGCGGGTGTTCCCAGGCGTTGGGGCGACAGGTCGCACCGTTCGTCGTCAGATACTTGGTCTGCTGCATCATCACCGGTGCCGGCGCGCCGTCCTTGGGGCATCCGACGTGGCCACGCCCGATCCGGTGCCCGACTTCGTGGTTGATGAGCATCTGCCGGTAGGCGTACATCCGGTCCTGCCCGAAGGTCTTCGCCCCCTGCGCCCACCGATATGCGTTGATCATGACGCGGTCGGTGGCCGCCGAGTCGCAGGAGACGCGATCCTGGCTGGTGTCCAGCCCGGACTTCGCGCACCACACGTCGGTTGTGGCGGGGCTCGCCAGGGTGATCACGAAGTCGGTGTCACCGCTGTCCACGCGCTCGAAACCGCGTGCGCCTCCGTGCGCCCAACTGCGCTTGTCATTGAGCGTCTTGTGCACCGCCTTGGCGAAGAGGTCGCCCTCCAGCGGCAGCCCCTTCTCGATGTCCACGCGGTAGCGCAGCCGCTGATCGCCGTCCGGCCCCTTGTCGTGACCGGAGACCGACCTGAAGCGGCCGTCGCCCTTGAAGGCCTCATCCAGCGGAAAGGGCATCGCCATCTTCTCCGCGTACGACAGGGCGGCCGCTTGCGGCTCCCCCGCCCGTGGGCCGGGCCCCTTGTCGTCCGACCGCGACGCCGACGTGTCGCCGGCCCGCCCGTTCCGGTCGGCGTCGGCGCTGCCCGCCGCCCGGCTGCCCGGACCCAGGCCACCGTCGGTGACCTGTCCCGCGATGACGACCGCGAGCACCGTCGTCACCGCCGCCGCGGCCACACCGGTGACCGCGCGGCCCGTGCCGCCCTTCTTGGTCCTTCGTCCCTGGGACGGGAGCGGATCGAGGGGCGCAACCGGGTCGTCGTCTTCCGCGCTCGTTCCCTGGCGCTGCCACGGCACGCGCTCACCGGGCCCGTTGGTCCCGTACGCGCCGGGTCTCGGACCGCCGGGGCCCGCGGGTCCCGGTCGGCGGGGCTCGGGGCCGCGCCCGAACGAGGGGGCGGGCGCACCCCCGCCACCGGGCCGGCCGGGGGCGCGCACCGTACTCGGCGCGCCGGCGGCGAAGACGTCGTCCTCGAAGGCGTCGAGGTACTCCTGCCGGGGTCCGGCGGACCGCACGCCGGTATCCGAGCCCGGCCGCCCCTGCAGCACCCGCCCGACCGCACCGCCCCTGACGGCGCCGCCTCCGGCCGGGCCCTGCCCGGTGCCGTCCGCACCCCAGCCGCCGCCGGTTTCGCGCTGCTCGGGGTGACCACCGCGTACGGGAGACGCGTATCCGCCGCCGGGCGGGCCGGGAACGTCCGGGAGCGCCGTGCCCCTCACCGGGCCGGCCGCGGACGGGTGCGTCCCCCGGGGTGTCGGTGCGCCGGGCGCCGAGCCGCCGTGCGGGCGCGAGGAGCCGCCGTCCAGGGCCGCCCGTTCGGACGGGGCGACAGCCTTGGCGCGCCCCTTGCGGCTATGGCGTCCCACTAGTCACCTTCCGGGGGTACGGGCCTCCAGGACGAAGCCTTACCCTCCGCGGCCCATCCCGTCAATCGAGCTGTGTCCACCAGCAGTTCACGGAACGCAGACGCGACGATCTCCGGGTACTCCATCATCGCCACGTGGCCCGCCTCCGGCAATGCGAGCACTCTGCTGCCTCGGAAAGCAACTCCGGCGCGCCTGGCCATGCGGAAACTCACGAGCCGGTCACGCCCGCCGTACACCAGCAGCGTCGGTGCGAGTACGCGTTCGGCCTGTCTCCACAGCGAGTGCTGGCCGCCCAGTGTGTAGGCGTCGACGACGCCCCGCGCGGAGCGGGACAGGGAATCCCAGAAGTACGGCAGCCGCAGCCTGCGTTCGTACTCCTCGACCGCCGCGGCGAACCCGGCGGGCGAGACGCGTCCCGGGTCGCCGTAGCACAGCGCGAGCACTTCCCGGGTACGCCGCTCCGCCGTCCAGTCCTTCGTCAGCCGTCCGAACAGTCCGGCGACCCCGGGCACCGCGAGCAGCGCCGTGGGCAGCGCGCTGCGCTGCGGCGGCAACTCCGGCAGAGCCGGCGAGACAAGCGTCAGGGTGCGCACGAGATCACCGCGTACCGCGGCGACGCGGGTCGCCACCGCGCCGCCCAGTGAGTTGCCCAGGAGGTGCACGGGGGCGCGTCCGCAGGCGTCCAGGTAGCGGATGACCGCACGGGCATGCGCCGAAACCGAGTAGTTGCCGTCGTCGGGCGGCGGCGAGTCACCGAAACCCGGCAGGTCGAGGGCTTCTCCGTCGACGTCTCCGCCCAGCTCCAGCATCAGCGACGACCAGTTCAACGAGGAACCGCCCAGCCCGTGCACGTACAGCGCGGGCGGCAGCCCGTCCCGCTCCGGTGGCCGGGAACGCACGTTCAGCGTGAGGCCGGGAAGGTCGACGAAGCGGGCGGTCTCACCCTCGCGGGCCGACGGACTGCCCGTGGGCGGCACCGCCTCGGCGGCGCTGGGAACGCCCGGCTGATCGGTCGACGACATGGGGCAATGTTACGAGACGATCACACAACGTCTCATGTGTTCACCGTCACACGATCACCCCGGTCAGGTCGTAACCTCGAATGAGAGGCGTCCACCCGGGAAAGGGGAGCCACCATGTCTGTTGAGTCTATTGACCCGACCAACCCGGCGGACTACGACGATGTGTTCGAGGAAGAGCCGGACGAGGAGCCGACCGGGTTCGAGGCCACCCCGGCGGACGCCGCCGAGCAGCACACCGAACTGCTGAGCCAGCGGGACGAGCCGATCACCGGTCGCGAAGACATCGAGGCCGACCCCGCGGACGCCGCCGAGCAGGCGCGAGTCGTGGAACTGAACGAGGATGAATACCGATAAATGCGCTCGTGGCGCCGCCCACCCCTCGAGATTTTCGGTTCGCGACAGACACATCCCGGTTACCGAAAAGTACGATGGCGGACGCGGCGCACATCGCGCACAGAACTGATCAGGGAGGCGGCGTGTCAGCCATCGAGCAAACCGAGGCGCGCCCACGCGGCACGCGCCTGCCGCGCCGGGCCCGACGGAACCAGCTGCTGGGCGCGGCCCAGGAAGTATTCGTCGCACAGGGATACCACGCGGCGGCCATGGACGACATCGCCGACCGGGCAGGCGTCAGCAAGCCCGTGCTCTATCAGCACTTCCCAGGCAAACTCGACCTCTATCTGGCGCTGCTCGACCAGCACTGCGAGTCCTTGCTCCAGGCCGTGCGCACAGCGCTCGCCTCGACGACGGACAACAAGCAGCGGGTGGCGGCGACCATGGACGCCTACTTCGCCTACGTCGAGGACGAGGGCGGCGCCTTCCGGCTCGTCTTCGAGTCCGACCTCACCAACGAACCCGCCGTGCGCGAGCGGGTCGACAGAGTGAGCCTTGAGTGCGCCGAAGCGGTCAGCGAGGTCATCGCCGAGGACACCAAGCTGCCGCGTGACCAGTCGATGCTGCTCGCGGTGGGCCTGTGCGGGATGGCGCAGATCACCGCGCGCTACTGGCTCGGTCTGGGACAGCCCGTCCCGCGGGACGCGGCGGCCAAGCTCATCTCCTCACTGTCCTGGCGCGGGATCGCCGGCTTCCCGATGCAGTGACGCGCGTCCGGAGACACCCGGCCCCGCGGCAGCCGTCGTCCTCGCGTGTCCGTCCCGTCCTCGCCACGTGTTCGCTGCGGGCGTGCGCGGGCGGGCACCGGGGCGTGTGCGTATCCGGCTAATGTGTGCTCCGTACGGCGCGGCTGACCGCGTTATCCAACTGAGCGTTCGGAGGGACATAGCCGTGGAGGTCAAGATCGGCGTGCAGCACGCGCCCCGCGAGATCGTCTTCGAGAGCAAGCAGTCTCCCGAAGAGGTCGAGAGCGCGGTGTCGGCCGCACTGGCCGAAGACGGCTCGAACATGCTCAGCCTGGCGGACGAGCACGGCCGCAAGATCCTGGTCCCGGCCGGGCAGGTCGCCTACGTCGAGATCGGTGAACACACCGGTCGCAAGGTGGGTTTCGGCACCATCTGAGTGCCCTGAGCGCGACACGGACCGTACGTCCGTCAAGGTCGTACGACCGACAAGGCGGCGGCTTCCCGAATCTCTCGGGTAGCCGCCGTTTCACGTGTGCGCCACACGGGGAGTACGGCAACGACACCGCACCGCACACCGGCCGCGACCCGGCCGCCACCCCGAGGAGGTCCCGTGATCTGGGAGGCACTCGGCGCCACCATCCTCGGACTCGCCATCGCCTACGCCGCCACCCGGCGGCTTCCCGGGCGGCTTCCCAACAGGCCCCTGGTGCTCGCGACCGGTCCGGCGGCGGCACTGCTGGGCGGGCTCATCTGCCGGGTCGTGCTCGGCGCCGGCAACGCGCCGGTGACCCTCACGGTCGCGGCAGCGGTGAGCGTGGCGATTCTCTCCCTGCTGCTCGGCGAGAACGTCCGGCCGCAGGGGCTGAGCGCGGGACTCGTGAGCCCGCCGCGGGCTTGAGGTTCCGCCCGTCAGGGCCCTGAGTCAGGCCGCCAGGCCCAGGGCCGCCATCCGCTTGGTGTGCGCCTCGGTGATCCGCGAGAACATCCGGCCCACCTCCGCCAGGTCGAAACCGTCCGCGAGCCCGCCCACCAGCATCGTGGAGAGCGCGTCCCGGTCGGCGACCACGCGCTGTGCCTGCGAGAGGGCCTCCCCCATCAGCCGCCGCGCCCACAGCGCCAGCCTGCCGCCGACCCGCGGGTCCGCCTCGATCGCGCCCCGCACCTTCTCCACGGCGAAGCTCGAGTGCCCGGTGTCGTCGAGCACCCGCAGCACCAGTGCCCGGGTGTCCGAGTCCAGACGGGCCGCCACCTCACGGTAGAAGTCCGAGGCGATCGAGTCCCCGACGTACGCCTTGATCAGCCCCTCCAGCCAGTCGGACGGGGCGGTCTGCCGGTGGAACTCGTCCAGTGCCGTCGCGAACGGCGCCATGGCCTCGGTCGGCTCGGCGTCGATCTCCGACAGCCGTCCCCGCAGCTGCGTGAAGTGATGGAACTCGGCGGACGCCATGGCCGCCAGCTCCGCCTTGTCCGCCAGCGTCGGGGCCAGCTTCGCGTCCTCCGCGAGCCGCTCGAAGGCGGCCAGCTCCCCATAGGCCAGCGCGCCCAGCAGGTCCACGACCGCCGCCCGGTAGGTCGGGTCGGCGGACGCCTGTGCCCAATCCTGCGTGGCGATCTGCGCGGCGGTCCCGGTGTGCTCGGGCTCGGGGGTCTTCTCAGGCGTCTCCATGCTGTGCAGGTTAGCCCGCCTCACCTGGACCGGAAGCCCCCCGGTCGGCCTCCCCGAAGCCCCAGGGAACTCGTGCGCAACGATTGTCCCGGTACACATGCGCGGATCCGGGGTACAGTGATATTGGCTCCCACCCGGTTTCGGTGGGACTCATGTACGCATGACTGCGGATGCCCGGTCGGAAGCCCGGTCGGCTCCGAACCGACAGCCCTCCGCGTGGCGCGTGTCCCCACACGTCCCGTGACAAGAGGGACCGCTCGCGTGAAGAGCGCTTGAGCGAGAGCCAGTGGTCCCGCACAGACCGGCGGCCGGCAAGGCGCCGCCCCGGTGAACTGCGGTACGACCCTCCTCGCCGCCTCATCGCGCGTCACACAGAAGAGGCAAGCTCCTGACCACCACCACGTTCCGCGAACTCGGAATCCTTCCCGAGTCGGCCGAGGCCCTCGAAGCCGTCGGCATTCTGTCCCCCTTTCCCATCCAGGAGATGACGCTTCCCGTCGCCCTCGCCGGCGCCGACGTCATCGGCCAGGCGAAGACCGGCACCGGCAAGACGCTGGGCTTCGGTCTTCCGCTGCTGGAGTCCGTCACCGTTCCCGCCGACGTCGAGGCCGGCCGGGCGGCACCGGAGATGCTCACCGATTCCCCGCAGGCGCTCATCGTCGTCCCGACGCGCGAGTTGTGCCAGCAGGTGACCAACGACCTGCTGACCGCTGGCAAGGTCCGTAACGTCCGGGTGCTGTCGATCTACGGCGGCCGGGCCTACGAGCCGCAGGTCGAGGCGCTCAGGAAGGGCGTCGACGTCGTCGTCGGCACCCCGGGGCGGCTGCTCGACCTGGCGGGCCAGCGCAAGCTGCGGCTGTCCGACGTACGCACGCTCGTCCTGGACGAGGCCGATGAGATGCTCGACCTGGGCTTCCTGCCCGACGTCGAGAAGATCATCCAGATGCTGCCGGTCAAGCGGCAGACCATGCTGTTCTCGGCGACCATGCCCGGTCAGGTCATCTCGCTGGCCCGCCGGTACATGAGCCAGCCCACCCACATCCGCGCCTCCGAGCCGGACGACGTGGGTCAGACCGTGGCCAACACCACACAGCACGCCTTCCGCGCCCACTCCATGGACAAGCAGGAGATGGTGGCCCGGATCCTCCAGGCGGAGGGCCGCGCACTCGCGATGATCTTCTGTCGTACGAAGCGGACCGCCGCCGATGTCGCCGAGCAACTCACCCGGCGCGGCTTCGCGGCGGGCGCGGTCCACGGCGACCTGGGGCAGGGCGCGCGCGAGCAGGCGCTGCGCGCGTTCCGCAACGGCAAGGTCGACGTACTGGTCTGCACGGACGTGGCGGCGCGCGGCATCGACGTCGACAATGTGACGCACGTCATCAACTACCAGACACCCGAGGACGAGAAGACGTATCTGCACCGCATCGGCCGCACCGGCCGCGCGGGTGCCTCGGGTACGGCGGTGACCCTGGTCGACTGGGACGACATCCCCCGCTGGCAGCTGATCAACAAGGCGCTGGAGCTGAACCTTCCCGACCCCGAGGAGACCTACTCCACCTCCGCGCACCTCTACGAGGCACTGGGTATCCCCTCCGGCACCAAGGGCGTCCTGCCGCGTACCGAGCGCACTCGCGCCGGGCTCTCGGCGGAGCAGGTCGAGGACCTGGGCGAGACGGGGCGCGGCCCCGGACGCGGCGCCACCGGACGCGGCCGCCCGGGCCGCGGGGGCGCGACGGGGGCTGCGGAGACCGAGGAGCGCCCCAAGCGCACCCGGGCACCGCGACAGCGCCGCCGGACCCGCAACGGCCTGCCGGTCGACGCGGACGCCGCGACGGAGACCACTGCAGGCCAGGCCCAGGGCTCCGCTCCCGTGTCGGAGGGCGCGAACGCGAAGAGCGAGTCCCGCAAGCCCCGTCGTCGCCGCCGCACCCGCGGCAGCGCGACAGCGTCCGCGCCCGCCGCGCAGACTGCGGGCGCCGGCACGGCCGCGGCC
>NZ_JBOHCV010000369.1:0-1981 GCF_050698815.1 Streptomyces sp. | reverse complement strand
CTGCCCGCCGAGGTGGGCGCCCGGCTGGCGGGCGAGCACCTCGCGGCCGTACGCGGCGACCGCCCCAGCCCGCACCGCGCCACCGTCGACGACGTCACCTACTCCCTCTTCCCCGTCCGCGGCGCCGGCGGCGACCCGCGGGAGACGGTGCTCTCGGACTGGCTGCTCGCCGTCGCGGCCGACGCGGGCGACTGGCCCGCCGAACGGCTCGACCTGATCTACGGCGTCACCCAGCTGATCGCGGTCGAACGCGACCGCCGCGACGCGTCCCGCACGGTCCGCCGCCGCCTCGCCGTGGAGGTACTGGACCTCGTCCAGGCCGGCGCACCGCCCGCCGAGATCGCCGCCCGGCTGCGCGTGGCGGCCCCGGTACTGCTGCCGAGCCTGGGCAGCGCCCCGCACTGGCAGGTCGTCGTCGCCCGCGTGGACGGGGTGCCGGACGGCGACCGCGCGAGCGGCCCGGTGGCACAGGCCCTGCTGGAGGAGATCCTGCTCGACCCCCGTACAGCCGGCACCGGGGGCCCCGGCACCGCCGACCGGGTCGCCGTCGCCCACACCGGCGAGGAGGCGGCGGCCCTCGTACCGCTGCCCGCGCTGCCCGCGCAGCCGGAGCCGCTGGAACCACCGGAGTCGCCGGAACAGGCCTCCGACGCGGGCAGCGGGCTGACCGCCGGGGGCCTGCTCGCCACTGTCCGCGAATCCCTGGAGCGCGGTCTCGCCGACGGCGGCCGGCTGACGCTGGGGGTCAGCGCCGTCGTGCACTCCGCCGAAGGACTGCGCGGCGCGCTGGAGGAGGCCCGCCACGCACGGCGGGTGGCGGCGGCCCGCCCGGGGCGGGTGTGCGCGGCCGGACACGAGGAGCTGGCCTCACACGTGCTGCTGCTCCCCTTCGTCCCGGACGACGTCCGCCGCGCCTTCACCGCCCGGCTGCTGGCACCGCTGCACGACTACGACGGCCGCCACCGCGCAGAACTCGTCTCCACCCTCACCGCGTTCCTGTCGGCCGACGGCTCCTGGACCCGCTGCGCCGCCCACCTCCACCTGCACGTCAACACCCTCCGCTACCGGATAGGCCGGATAGAACAGCTCACCGGCCGCGACCTGTCGCGGCTGGAGGACAGGCTGGACTTCTTCCTCGCGCTGCGGATGAGCTGACGGCCGTGAGCCGCCGTGACCCCGAACCGTGCGTATCGTTGTACTGCGCGGCTGCGCGATCGCGCGGCGGGGAGGAGCGTCACCGTGACCGTCATGACCGACAGGATGAGATGACTGAGCCCGACGAGCTCACCCTGGACGAGCTGTTCGAGCGGCTGGAGGCGGATGCCCGTCCCCGAGGGCTACAAGGTCGAGATCGTCGAGGGGTCCGTGCACATGTCGACAGCGCCGCACTCACTGGAACATCATCCGGAGGGTGCTGCGGCAACTGGAGGACCACTTCGGCGAAGTCGCCGAGATCGACTCCGACGTCCGCATCGACTTTCCCGGCCACCTCAACGGGTTCGCGCCCGATCTCGTCAAGATCGCCGATGACGCCACTCCGGACGCGCGGGGTCTCTACTCACCCCCCGACGTCGAGTTCGTCATGGAGGTCATCTCCCGGTCGACGGCCGCCAACGACTACGGGTCCAAGCTGGCCAGTTACGCCTCGTCAGGCATCCCCGTATACCTGGTCGTCGACCCGTACGTCGGCCGGTGCCGGCTGTTCACGCATCCCAAGAACCGCGACTACGGCAGAGACCTCACCGTCGACTTCGGTGAGGAGATCGACCTCTCCGGCACCGCCGTCGCGATCAAGCTCTCCACCGAGGGCTTCCCCCGCGACTGACCGGCGCCGCCCGGCCCGTCAGTGGTCCGCGTCGCTGCCGATGTAGAGGCCGGCGAGTGCGGTGCCCGCGGTGGGCGAGCCCGTCATCCGGCGCAGCCGGGCCGCCGCCACGCCCGCCCGGTAGGGGTCGCCGGAGGACGGTCCGTGCAGGAGCTC
>NZ_JBOHCV010000368.1:0-6217 GCF_050698815.1 Streptomyces sp. | reverse complement strand
GTGGCCACCATCGAGGCGATGAAGATGGAGGCGTCCATCACGGCCCAGCGCGCCGGCACGGTCGGCCGGCTCGCGATCGGCGAGGTCCAGCAGGTCGAGGCCGGCGACCTGCTCATCGAGATCAGCTAGTGCCGTGACCGGCAATGTTTGCCCGTCAAGGAGCGTCGTCCAGTGCGTGCGATCGCAAGGCGGCCGGAAGTCCTTGTAGCGGAGCTACCAGGGCTTTCGGCCAACGCGGCGAGCGCGCGTGATGGGCGGCGCGACAGGGCAAACATTGCCGGGAGGGGCACTAGGCTCGGTTCATGGTCAATCTGACGCGCATCTACACCCGTACCGGCGACTCCGGGACCACCGCCCTCGGCGACATGACCCGTACCGCCAAGACCGACACCCGCATCTCGGCGTACGCCGACGCGAACGAGGCCAACGCGGCGATCGGAGTGGCCCTCGCCCTCGGCGACCTGCCGCCGGAGATCGCCACGGTGCTTGTACGGGTGCAGAACGACCTCTTCGACGTCGGCGCGGACCTGGCCACGCCCGTCGCCGAGAACCCCGAATTCCCGCCGCTGCGCGTCGAGCAGAGCTACATCGACAAGCTGGAGGGGGACTGCGACACCTACCTGGCGGAGCTGGAGAAGCTGCGCAGCTTCATCCTCCCCGGCGGAACCGCGGGCGCCGCCCTCCTGCACCAGGCGTGCACAGTCGTCCGCCGCGCCGAACGCTCGACCTGGGCCGCCCTGAACGAACACGGCGACCTCATGAACCCCCTGACGGCCACTTACCTCAACCGCCTCTCCGACCTCCTCTTCATCCTGGCCCGCTCGGCCAACAAGGAGGTCGGCGACGTGCTGTGGGTCCCCGGCGAGAACCGCTGACCCGGTTACCGGCCGCCGGCTTCCACAGCGGCGGCGGGTGAACGGCTACGATCGCGGGCACCGCAGCCGAGATGAGGAGTGGCAGTGCTTCCCTCGTCCGAACCACGCCTGGGTGTGGCCATCGTGACCATGGGCAACCGCCCCACGGAGGTTGACGCCCTGTTGGAGTCGGTGGCCAAGCAGGATGTGCCGCCGGCGCGGATCGTGATCGTGGGCAACGGCTCCCCGCTTCCGGATTTCTCCGGCAACGTGACCGTGCTCGAACTGGAGGAGAACCTCGGCTGCCCTGGCGGACGGAACGTCGCCCTGGCCCAGCTGCGCGAGTTCGGGGACGTGGACATCGTCGTCGAGCTCGACGACGACGGGCTGCTGGTCGACGCCGACGTCTTCCGCACGGTCCAGGAGCTGTACGCGAGCGACCGTCACCTGGGCATCGTCGGCTTCCGCATCGCCGATGAATACGGCGAAACCCAGCGTCGCCACGTGCCACGGCTGCGAGCCAAGGACCCGATGCACCGCGGGCTGGTGACCGGGTTCCTCGGCGGCGGGCACGCCTTCTCGATGCGGATGCTGGACGAGATCGGCGACTGGCCGGCGGAGTTCTTCTTCACCCACGAAGAGACGGATCTGGCCTGGCGTGCCCTGGATGCGGGCTGGAGGATCCTGTACGAGCCGGAGTTGCTGCTTCAGCACCCCAAGACCTCGCCGGCACGGCACGCGGTCTACTACCGGATGACAGCCCGAAACCGGGTCTGGCTGGCACGGCGCCATCTGCCCCTCCCGCTGATTCCCGTGTACCTGGGCACGTGGACCGTGCTCACCCTCGCCCGCACCCGGTCACTCGGCGGCCTGCGGGCCTGGACGGGGGGCTTCATCGAGGGCGTACGCACTCCGTGCGGCCGACGACGGCCCATGCGGTGGGCCACGGTGTGGCGGATGGCCCGCCTGGGCCGCCCGCCGGTCATCTAGCCGTGGCGGTTTCGCTCTTGGCTCGCAGTCGGGTCGACGTGGCCGCGGGTCTCCCGGCCAGCCAGGCCGCACAACGGGCCACCCGACTTGATGGTGATTCCGAGCAGTCCGCGGCGTCCCGAGCGGACGGGTCGGCTCGGGGCCGGGACGCGAGGCAGAGCTTCTACGGGCTCAGGGGGTCAGGTCGGCAAGTGCCCCGTCCTTGACCGCGCCTATGAGGGCGGCGAGCCGGGCGGGGGTGGTGGTGATGACGGTCCCGGGGTCGTCGCTCTCACGGAGCTGGACGGTGGGAGCGGTCCCGGCGACCTCGACGCAGTTCGCCCCCTCGCCGCCGGAGTAGGAAGACTTCTGCCACTGGATGGTGGATGTGGTCATGCCTCAGCTCTCACAGTTCTCGTCCGATGTGGTGGATGATCTGCTCTGACTCAGCCGCACTGAGCGCGGTGTCTTCCGCAGCATCGAGCAGAGTCCGGTACCTGTGCAGCTCAGCCTCAGCGTCCAGGAACTGTCCGCCGATGGGACTGTCCAACCGGACCGTATCCAACTGCGGGACGGCACCGCCCGCGTAGAGCACGGGCTGTGTCGCTTCGATGAACTGCTCGTTCGTGAACGGGATGACGAGCACGGTGACGTGGGGCCACTCGGCGACCTTCTTGATGTACTCGAGCTGCGTCCTGGCCACACTGCGCCCACCGAAGCGCATCCGCAGCGCCGCCTCATGGATGAGAGCGTGAAGGTGCGGTGGGTCTTCCTTCGCGAACACGTCCCGACGACGCATGCGATGTTCGACTCGCGCCTCGATTTCAGCGGCGGGCAACTTCGGGACCACCCCGGAGAACAGAGCACGCGCGTAGTCCTCGGTCTGCAACAGCCCCGGCATGGAGACGATTTGCAGCGACCGCATGGAGGCCGCGTGGTGCTCAAGCTCTGCCATGTCCAGGAAATCAGGGGAAAGGATTCCCCGGTACTCCTCCCACCAGAACTGACCCCGACGTTCGCGCGCGATGGCGCACATCGCCTCGATGAGCTCGACGTCCGCACATGCGTAGAACGTAGCGAGACGCCGAATCCGCTCCTCGCTCACGCCGATCCTGCCGGACTCGATATTGCTGATCTTCGCCTGGTCCACGCGGCACCACCTCACGACCGGTGCCTCACCGAATGCGGTTGCCGGCGCTGCCGACCCTGGAACCCGATGTAACCGGCCGTCCCTCAGGACTCTTGTCGCTGCGCCGCCGAACCTCGCCCAAGGTTAGTAACCTGATTGTTACTAACCTTGATGTTAGTATCCTAGGTGTGAGCGAGAGTCCGGAGGCAGCGCCATGGTGGATTTCGTAGGCAGGCAGCACGAGCTCGAAACGCTCGACCGGGAGCTGGCCAAGGTGACCGCGGGGATCGGCGGGGAGCGGCCCGGGCGGTGCCTGATGCTACGGGGACGTCGCCGGGTGGGTAAGTCGCGGCTGGCCGCGCGGTTCGCTGAGCACTCCGGCGCCCCCTTCCTCTACTACACGGCCACGGGGGCGTCGCCGGAGGTCGATCTGACGCGTCTCGGCAAGGATGCACAGTCCTCCGGTCTGCCGTTGGCGGGCCTGCTGTCCGCCGCCCGTCCAGCGAACTGGGATGCCGCTCTTGACGTACTGGCCGCCTCCTTGCCGCACGACCGGGCGAGCGTGGTGATCATGGATGAGGTGCCGTATCTGATGGATGCGGAGGGCGCGTTCGAGGGCATGCTTCAGCGGGCCTGGGACAGGGCGCTGGAGACCAGACCGGTTCTGCTGGTTCTCGTCGGCTCCGATCTGTCGATGATGGAGGCGCTGAACAGCTACGGACGCCCGTTTCACCAGCGGGGACGGGAGATGGTGCTGAGGCCGCTCAACCCGGCGGAAGTGGGCGGGATGCTGGGCCTCGATGCGGCCTCGGCGTTCGATGCGGCCCTGATCACCGGCGGCCTGCCCCTGATCTGTGCGGAGTGGCCGCACGGCGCCGGGGTCTGGGACTTCCTTGCGGCTGCCCTCAGCGATCCGGTCTCGGCGCTGCTGGTTTCTGCTGAGCGGTCGCTCGCAGCGGAGTTCCCCCAGCAGTTGCAGGCGAGATCGGTGCTCTCCGCGTTCGGCAGCGGCGAGCGGACATTCTCCAACATCGCGCGCGCTGCGGGCGGTGTGGCGGCCACCCCGCTCCAGCGGGCGCTGGTGCCCCTCACGGACAAGGGAATGATCGCGGCGGAGCTTCCCCTGTCCACGCGGCCCTCGAAGGATCGCCGCTACCGAATCGTGGACCCATACCTACGCTTCTGGCTGAGATTCGTGGGGCCTGCGATGGAGGAGATCGAGCGAGGCCGGGGCGATCTGACGCTGCAGCGCGTCCGTGAGAACTGGACCAGCTGGCGCGGCCGGGCCGTCGAACCCCTGGTTCGCGAGGCGCTGGCACGACTACTGCCCGACTCCGACCTCCCCGCCGCGCCGGCCATCGGCGGCTACTGGACCCGCACCAACGATGTGGAGATCGACATCGTGGGAGCCGACCGCGCGCCCATCGCCAAGGAGCTGCTGTTCGTCGGCTCCGTGAAGTGGCTGAAGAATTCCCCCTTCGACCGGCACGACCTCGCCGACCTGCACCGTCACCGCGCCGCACTCACGCCTGATCCCGTGCCTGTGGTCGCGGTCTCGCGCAGCGGAACCGACTGCACGGGACTCGACGCCGCGTACGGCCCGGAGGAGCTCCGCACGGCATGGTCCACCTGAGCAGGCGGCCCCGGCCGCACTCCGACGAGGGAGGGACGGTGACCACCCGGCAGAGTTGAAGCATCGCCCTTACGGTGGAAAACGGGAGCATTCGTAACGCACCTGCACTCTGGGGAGCGACATGAGTGACGACGACTACGACCCGGAGCAGGAGGAGCAGGAGGACGAGTACGAGGAGGAGTACGGCGATCAGCCGGACGAATCCTCCGAGGCGCCCCCTGCCGACCTGCCGGCGACGACACCGCACGAGGAACCCGACGTGCTGCTCGACGTGCCGCAGGTGCATGTCGACGAGATCAGCGTCGAGGTCGAGGATCTGCGGGCGCGGGTGTCACTGCAGGCCGAGGTGCTGGACATGCTCAAGCTCAATGTGGGAGCGGACGTGGAGCTGGGCCGGGTCCAGCTGGAGATCAAGGGTGTGGACGCGCAGGCCCTGCTCAAGGTGCGCCTCGACAACGTCGCCCAGATCGTCGGCCGGGTACTGACGACCATCGACCGCAATCCGCAGATCCTGGAGCAGATCACGTCGGGCCTCGGTTCGGCCGCGCGGGAGCTCGGGAGCGGTGCGGGGGAGGCCGTCGGGGAGCTCGGCCGAGGGGCCGGTTCAGCTGTCGAAGACGTCGGCGAGGGGGCGGGGAAGGCCGTCGAGGACGTCGGTGAAGGCGCCGGGGAGTCGGTCAAGGAGATCGGTCAGGGTGCCGGAAGCGCCGTCGAGAAGGTCGGCGAAGGCGCGAGCAGCGCCGTGGAGGACGTCGGCGAGGGTGCCGGGGAGACCGCCCAGCACGTCGGCAAGGGCGCGGGTAGGGCCGTCGAGGACGTCGGCGAAGGCGCCGGCAAAACCATCGACGAGACGGGCCGCACGGTGACGAGGACCGGAAAGAAGGCCGCCCGCACGGCGAAGAAGAAGTCGGGCGGCGGTTCCAAGGGCACACCCGCACGGTCCGAGGACCGGTCCCGGCGGCGGCGCTCGCGCGAGCGGGAGCACGAGCAACCGCCATGAAACGGATCGGAGACCGCTGACATCGAGCTCACGACCTCGGTGAACGCCGACGAGCTCCGTTTCGGCGCGGAACCGGAGACCGAGGTCCGATTCGACGGTTCCCCCGGCCGTGAGTCGGTTTCGGGGAGCAACCGGACCAACCTCCCCGACAAGGTCGAGCCCGGGGTCGACTACCGCGAGGTACAGGTGGACTACCGGCTCGCGACCCGGCTCCGCCGCCGGAACGGCACGGGAGAGGGAGAGGGAGACGGCCGGGGAAGGCGGTGACCGGTTGAGGGACCCGTCAGCGCGGCCTCGCCGACTCCGCGCAACGTCGCCGCCGCTGAACCGCTGCGCGCCGAACAGACCGCGCTGCTGGCCGAGATGGACCGCGTTCAGGCCGTTACTGCCGAACGCGCCCGGATGGCACGCGAGTTGCACGACGTGGTCGCCGACCACCACGAGCTGGGCTTCACCGGAGGCCGAACGCCCGTGCGCCCACCCGGACGCCCGCGTGAACACGCGGGTACGGACAATCGCTTCATGCACGAGGTGATGTTCGAGGCACGAAGTGACCTGCCATGGGAGGGGTGATCGCAGGCTTCGCGGTCATCACGTGCATCATCGGCACCGGCTACGTCCTCGGCCGCCGT
>NZ_JBOHCV010000367.1:0-3815 GCF_050698815.1 Streptomyces sp. | reverse complement strand
GCCCGTACCGGTCCGGACGGCGAGCTGGTGCGGCTGGCCGACCAGGACCGAGGCCGCTGGGACCGCGACCTGATCGAGGAGGGCCAGGCCATCGTCCGGCGGTGCCTTCGGCGCGACCGGCCCGGCCCGTACCAGATCCAGGCGGCGATCAACGCCGTGCACAGTGACGCGCCGACCGCGGCCGGCACCGACTGGGGGCAGATCCTGCAGCTGTACGACCAGCTCTCCTCGCTCGCCCCGAGCCCCGTCGTCACCCTCAACCGCGCGGTCGCCGTGGCCGAGGTCGAGGGACCGGAGGCGGGCCTCACCCTCGTCGACGGCCTCGATCTCGACGGCTACTACCTCCTTCACGCAATCCGGGCCGACCTGCTCCGGCGCCTGGGCCGCACTGCCGAGGCCGCGTCGGCCTACGAGGCGGCGATCGCCCGTACGGACAACGCCGCCGAACGCGACTTCCTGCGGCGCGCCCGGCTTGGGGTCTCCCCAGCGCAGCGAGGGGACGCACTCGACCACCCGTAGGCCAGCGGGCCGTGGTGGGCAAAACACCATCCGGCTCGGGTGGCGGCGGGTGCGAGCATGGTCACAGGCATGGCCACGATCTGTGCATCTCAACAACCGTCAACGCCGCAGGCAGGGCCGTGCTCTTGGGGCGGCCGAGCCTGTGCGTCCAGCACCGCATCGCGGATCTGGGCCGCGTCGGGAACCCCCTCGATGCGGTGGCTGGCACCGATGATGAACGTGGGGGCCACGGAGACGCGGTGGGCCGCAGCTGTTCGCAGCGCTTTCCGGTGGGCTTCGCTGTAGGTGCCTTCCTCCAGCGCGGTACGGAATTCCCTCGTATCCAGCTCGAGTTCGCCGGCGATGTCACAGAGGACGTCCAGTTGGCCGATGTCCCGGTTCTCCTGGAAGAAGGCGCTGAGCACGCGCGGGGTGTATTCGGCGGCTTCGCCGTGCTCTGCCGCGTACTGGTAGCCCTCGAAGGCCAGCCGTGTGTAGGGCTGGGGGGAAACGGTGGGGAGGGTGATGTCCACTCCCATCCGGCGGGCCATCGGGTAGACGGCTCGCTTCCAGACGGCCGGCAGATACTCATCCTCCGGCCGGAGCGTGGGCGTGGGGTGCGGGCGCAGCTCGAAGGGCATCCACCGGATGTCGACATCGAGGCCCGCGGTCGCCTGGCGCAAGGGGCTTTCGGCCAGCATGCAGAACGGGCAGACGTAGTCCGACCACACTCTGATGGGGACGCTGTGTGCGGTGGTGGTCATGTCTTCCTCCGGGCGGCGGCAAGGAATTCCTCGAACGGTGTGCGAGCCCCTTCCACGGGCAGCGAGGTGACCTTGACCGGCCACTTCACGGGGTCTTTGGCGAAGACAGCGTAGGAGCCGGCGTAGTCGAAGCCGTACTGTGCCGCGGTCCTGCGGTCTGCCGCGTAGACGATGTGGCCGACGTTGAAGTACAGGGCGGCCATGTAGCACAGGGCGCAGGGTTCGCCGGAGGCGATGAGCGTCGCCCCGGCGGTGGCGTGCACGATGCGGTGGGCGATGGCGGCCCAGTGAGCAGTGTGCATCGTGAAGTTGCAGGTCATGGGGGTGGTGTGCGCGGGCTTCGGGGTGCTCACGCTGGTCGTGGGCTGGTGTCCACGGTGAAGATCGTCTGACGTGTCGGACGGGGCCGTTCTTTGGTTCTGCTGCGCTCGCCGCCCTGCTGCTCCTACGATCCGTGACCGGACCGGTACGCCGGGAGAGTGCGGGAGGTTGCGGGCATGCAGGAACTGGAGCGGATCACAGCTCGCCGGAGTGAACTGGACTCGCTCACCGAGGAGCTGACCAAGCGACTGGAGGAGGCCCAGGTCGAGCGGGAGGAACTGGTGATCGCCGAGCGGGTCCTGAACCGGCTGGCCGAGCAGGACCGGTCCGCGAAGGAGGCCGCCGAGGCCGTCGCCCCTGCTCCCGCCCAGGTGGCAGGGCGGGCGGTGCTGCTGATCCCGCATCGCAGCGACACCGGCGACGAGGCCGCGCTGCCCGGCGACTACTGCAAGATCCTCGCGATCGTCCGTGCCGCTGACGGCCCGGTCCAGGTCAAGGCGGTGGGTGAGGAGCTGGGCCTGGAGGTGACGGCGCGCGGGAAGCTGGAACCGTTGCGGGCGAAGTTGACCAAGCTCGCCGATCGTGGCTGGCTGCACAAACGGCCCGACGGCAAGTTCACCGCACGCTGGTAGCCGAGCCGGAGTTGCGCACTGCAGCGTAACCGACGGGCCCCCGACGGCAGTTGAGTTTGTGTGAAGAAAAACAACGACACCGCCCGGGGCCCTGACGGCCTTGTCTACACCGCCCGCCTGCCGCTGTCGAGCACCACCTTGAACTGGCTCGCCAAGGTGATCCGCGCCCATATGAAGAAGATCGGCTCACGGTGGCGGGCCCTGCCTGCGGGAAAGATCGCGGGCATCGTGCTGGCGGCACTGCGCTGTGACCAGCGGCCGGGTGACCTGGCCGGCGGCAACGGCGTGCACCGCACCACCGTGGGACGGTGGGTCAGGGAAGTCGTGGGCTTGCTTGCCGCCCGAGCCCCGCGCCTGGACCGGGCCCTGAAGAAGATCACCCGGAAGGGTGGCGGAGTGGTGCTGCTGGACGGCACCCTGATCCGCACCCGTCGGCGCACGGGACCGGCCAACCGGAAGAACTACTCCGGCAAGCATAAATGCCACGGCCTGCTCGTGATCGCGCTCACCGACGACCGCGGCCGGCTGATCTGGGTCTCCGCGGTCAGACCCGGACGGACCTCGGAGATCACCGCCTGCCGGCACGACAAGCTCACGCACAAGTTGCGGGCAGCAGGTCTCGGCGCGATCGCCGACCTGGGATTCGTCGGGCTCGACGACAGTGCTCCGGACGCCGACCCCGCGGTGATCACCGGCTACAAGGCCGCCCGGAACCGGCCACTGACGCGCGGACAGAAACTGTCCAACAAGGCACTGGCGGCGGTCCGGGCGCCGGTCGAGCACGGGTTCGCCCACCTGAAGAACTGGCGCGTCCTGGGCAAGATCCGCACCGACCCGACCTGGGCAACCGCCCTGGTGAGAGCCCTGCTCGTCCTCACCAACCGCGAAGTCACCCGGTGACCGATGATCTCGACCGGAGTCACACGCCCACAACCAGCGTGAGCACCCCGAAGCCCCCGCACACCACCCCCATGACCTGCAACTTCACGATGCACACCACTCAATAGTCGGTGATGGTGGAGATGGTCTGCCGGGAGACTTCGGCCAGATGAACCTGGACCTCTCCGGTCGTCAGGCCCTTCGCGGCGAGCGAGATGACCATCTCGTCCATGTCGCTAAGGCGCTTCTGCCGCTTGCGGACGATCTTCGGTTCGAAGGAGCTCTCACGGTCACGGGACACGGCGACCTCGACCGGGCCGATGTCGGTCAGCACCGTCTTTGGGCGGGTGCCGTTGCGGGAGTTGCCGCCGTTCTTCCCCGCCGGGTCGTGCCGGTTGTAGCCGAGATGGTCAGTGACCTCGCCCCTCCAGGGCTGGACTCCAGCAGCCGCTTGGTCAGCTGCCGCAACAGTCCGCCCTCATCAGCCAGTTGAGCCCATCGGCTTGAGCCCGGCCCATCAGCCCCACGACCAACTGCTGGTCCACGGCCTCAGCCCGCAGCGCCTCAGGCGACTCGGCAGCACCGGGCTCGGGGTCCTGACCGGGCTCATGTCGCCGAAGACATCGGCTTGTGCGACAGGGGTCCCATGTGAGGACATCACCTCGCCGGGTGCGCCGAAGAGTCTCGAAGTCCTTGGTAGAGCACGGTTCCGCTCTAATGC
>NZ_JBOHCV010000366.1:0-9061 GCF_050698815.1 Streptomyces sp. | reverse complement strand
GTCCTCGCCGAGCTCAAGCTCGACATCCACGCCGACAAGAAGGTCACCTCGCTCTCCGGCGGCCAGCGCAAGCGCGTCTCCGTCGCCCTGGAGCTGCTGACCAAACCGTCGCTGATTTTCCTCGACGAGCCCACCTCCGGGCTCGACCCGGGCATGGACCGCGACGTCATGCAGCTGCTGCGCGGCCTGGCCGACGACGGCCGTACGGTGCTCGTCGTCACCCACTCCGTGGCTGAACTCGGCCTGTGCGACAAGCTGTTGGTGATGGCCCCGGGCGGCGGCGTGGCTTACTTCGGGCCGCCCGAGGAGGCGCTGAACTTCTTCGGCTACGGCACCTGGGCGGATGTCTTCTCGGCCTTCGAGAACTACCGCGACTACGACTGGATGGGCCGCTGGCAGGGGTCGCAGCACTACCAGATGTACGCCGCGGACCTCGACTCCGTCACGCCGCAGCAATACCCGCAGCAGCAGGCGCCGCCCGCGCGGACGCAGAAGCCGCAGAGCTGGGGCTCCCAGTTCTGGACGCTGCTGCGCCGTTACGTGTCGGTCATCGCCTCCGACCGGGGCTTCCTGGCACTGATGGTGATCCTGCCCGCCGTCCTCGGCACCGTCAGTACGGTCATCCCCGCCGAACTCGGCCTGGAGAAGAACCCGTTGGCGCCCAAGGGCTTCAACCCGGCAGCCGGCACCATTCTGCTGATCCTGTCGGTCGGCATGTGCTTTTCGGGTGCGGCCAACTCCGTACGTGAGCTGATCAAGGAGCGGGTGATCTACGAACGGGAACGGGCGACCGGCCTGTCCCGCTCCGCCTACCTGATGTCGAAGGTCGTCGTCCTCGGCGCCATCACCGCTCTGCAGGGCGTGATCATCTGCGCCATCGGGCTCACACCGCGCGAGCTGCCCGAGGAGGGCGTGCTCATGCCGGTGCCGCTGGAGATCTGCCTGGGCATCATCGCGCTCGGCTTCACCTCGATGATGTTCGGCCTGATCATCTCCGCGCTGGTGAAGACCGCGGAGAAGACGATGCCGCTGCTGGTGATGTTCGCGATCGTCCAAGTCGTCTTCACGGGCGTGCTGTTCAAGATCTTCGACTCGCCGGGCGTCGAGCAGGTCGCCTGGCTGATGCCGTCCCGGTGGGCGGTTGGTGCCACCGGCGCCACCATCGACCTGGCGCACGTCATGGCGCCCTGGGACCGGGAGAAGCTCACCGAGATCGACCCGCTGTGGGAGCACTCCACCGGAATCTGGGCCCTGGACATGGGCGTGCTGATCCTGATGGGCATCGTCTGCGGCATCGTGGTCGCCCGGCTGCTGCGCCGTCATGAGCCGGAGGTCATGCGCAAGTAGTGACTGGTCCGTACGGGCCGGCCGGTCCGGTCCGTACGGACGGCACGGGGAAGGCGGCGGTTTCCGGTCCGGGAGCCGCCGCCTTCCGTGTCCGGCTATGTCCGCGAGGACCGGGGGCCGGCCGTCTCGCGTCAGTACCAGTTGTTGGACTGCCAGAACGACCAGGCGCCGCACGGGCTGCCGTAGCGGTCCTTCATGTAGCCCAGGCCCCACTTGATCTGAGTGGTCGCGCTGTCGCGCCAGTCGGGGCCGGCCGAGGCCATCTTGGAGCCGGGCAGCGCCTGCACCAGTCCGTAGGCGCCGCTCGGGTTCTGCGCGTGCACGTTCCAGCCGCTCTCGTGCTCGACGATGTTCGAGAAGCACTGGAACTGCGACTCGTCACCGATCAGCTGGCGGGCGATCGCCTTGGGCGACCCCGACGGCGCTGGGGTGGCGGAGCTCCCGCGCTTCGCGGAGCGGCTCGCCGCCTGCGCGCGCTGGTGCTCCCGTTCGGCCTCCTGGCGGGCCTTCTTGGCCCGTACGGCCGCCTTGTGACGCTTCTCCGCCCTGGCCTGGGCCTTCTTCCGCGCCTCGGCCTTGGCCGCCGTCCGCGCCCGGTCGTCCGCTGCCGAGGTCTGGGCGTCGATGCTGACCTTCTGCGCGGCGGGGCTGTCCACCGCGGTCTGCAGGGCGACCGGTTTGGCGGCCATCTCCGGCCCGGCGGTCTCGCTTCCGCTGTCCTTCTGACCTGGTACGACGGTGAACGCTATGGCCGTCACACCGACCGCTGCGACACTGGTCACCGCGGAGATCTTCTGCAGACGGGACAGCCTGCCGGGGCTCTCGGGAGTGGGAACGCTCATGGGGAGGGAACCTCTTCCAGTTGCGGACCGCAGCGGCGGTGGCCCCTGCGGCGGCAGACATTCTTAGCGGGGCGTCAGGCACCGGGCAAAAATCACCATTACTAACTTGAGTAGTTGATCGCGGGCCGAGTGGATACCGCGATGTACCTGCCTTGCACGTCCGGTGTCAGAAGCTGTCTACTAAGCTGGCTCGTACGTGATCTGCGTCTATGCGGTGACTCACACCGCATACCCGGTTACATGTACGCAGTGTGTTGAAGACATAAACGCAGTGTCACACTGGTGGGTTTATGGACTTGGCCCCGGACCTAGGTCCTCCGGCCCCTGCGTCCCCGGCCCAGGGCCGATGTCCCCGCCCGTCCCCGCCGGTACCGTGATCGCATGCTCCACCGCTCCGGACTCGCCGCCGTCAGCGCCGCACTGCTCGCCATGAACCGGCAGCTGGAGGTGCGCGACGTCCTCCAGACGATCGTCGCCTCCGCCCGCGAGCTGCTCGACGCGGAGTACGCGGCGCTCGGCGTACCCGACGACCACGGCGGCTTCGCCCAGTTCGTGGTGGACGGCGTGACGGACGAACAGTGGAAGGCCATCGGCCCGCTGCCACGCCAGCACGGCATCCTCGCCGCGATGCTGGACGACGCCACCCCGCAGCGGCTCGCCGACGTCCGCACGGACCCCCGCTTCGAGGGCTGGCCCAGCGCACACCCCGAGCTGGCCGACTTCCTCGGCATGCCCGTCGCCGACGGCGAAACGGTGCTGGGCGCGCTCTTCCTCGCCAACAAGCGGTGCCCGGCCGACCGGTCGCGGCCCACGGTCCCGGACGCGGACGCGGCGCAGGCCGGCGCCCCGCCGGCCTGCGCCTTCACCGAGGAGGACGAGCAGCTGCTGCGCCTGCTCGCCCAGCACGCGGCCATCGCCCTCACCAACGCCCGCCTCTACGAACGCAGCCGCGAGCTGACGATCGCGGGTGAACGCGCCCGCATCGGCCACGAACTGCACGACGCCGTCGCACAGAAGCTCTTCTCGCTCCGCCTCACGGCTCAGGCCGCCACCGCGCTCGTCGACCGCGACCCGCCCCGGGCCAAGGACGAACTGCACGAGATCGCCCGGCTCGCCGCCGAGGCCGCGGACGAACTGCGCGGCGCCGTAGTCGAATTGCGCCCCGCCGCGCTCGACGAGGACGGCCTCGTCGCCACCCTGCGCGCCCAGGCCCAGGTGCTCGACCGTGCGCACTCCGCCGAGGTCACCTTCGCGAGCGTGGGCGTACGGGCGCTGCCCGCCGCGCAGGAAGAGGCGCTGCTGCGCGTCGCCCAGGAAGCCCTGCACAACGCGCTGCGCCACGCCGCCGCCTCACGCGTCGACGTGACCCTCACCCGTCGCGGCACCGGCGCCCGGCTGCGGATCGCCGACGACGGCAGGGGCTTCGACCCGAAGGCCGTACGCCGTGCCGGCCGGCACCTCGGCCTGGTGTCCATGCGGGACAGGGCGAGCGGCGTCGGCGGCACGCTGAGTGTCGACTCCGAGCCCGGCCAGGGTGCCGTGATCGAGCTGGAGGTGCCCGGTGGCTGACCCGATCCGCGTGCTGCTCGTCGACGACCATCAGGTCGTCCGGCGCGGGCTGCGCACCTTCCTCGAGATCCAGGACGACATCGAGGTGGTGGGCGAGGCCGCCGACGGCGACGAAGGCGTCGCCCGCGCCGCGGAGCTGACCCCCGACGTCATCCTGATGGACGTGAAGATGCCCGGCACCGACGGCATCGAGGCGCTGCGCCGGCTCCGCGGGCAGGACAGCGCCGCCCGCGTCCTCGTCGTCACCAGCTTCACCGAACAGCGCACCGTGGTCCCCGCGTTGCGTGCCGGAGCAGCGGGCTACGTCTACAAGGACGTCGACCCGGAGGCACTCGCCGGGGCCATCCGCTCCGTACACGCGGGCCACGTGCTGCTCCAGCCGGAGGTCGCGGACGCGCTGCTCTCGGACGGCACGGGTGACGGGCGGCTCAGCGCCGGACGGGGCCCGACGCTGACCGACCGGGAGCGTGAGGTGCTCGAACTGATCGCGGACGGGCGCTCGAACCGGGAGATCGCACGCGTACTGGTGCTGTCCGAGAAGACGGTCAAGACTCACGTATCGAACATCCTGATGAAACTCGACCTCGCCGACCGTACGCAGGCGGCCCTGTGGGCGGTCCGGCACGGGCTGACGGACTGACGGTCCCGTGACCCGGCGGCCGGCCCCGGACCGCTCTCTCAGGACCGCTTGCGCTCCAGTTCCTCCGCGTACGCGTTGTACGCCGCGACCTGCGCCCGCCGCGCCGTCCGCTCCACAGGCCGCAGCGCGTCCGCACGCGCCACGATCTGTGAGGCGCTCACCGCCCCGCCGTGCTCGCGTCCGTCGTTTCCGCCCCCGGCACCCGTCCCGGCCCCGTTCCCGTACGCGATGGCGACGAGCGCCCGGACCCGCTGCGCCAGCTCCAGCACCCGCACCGCACGCGGCGGATACCCCGGCGCCAGCAGCCGCCGCCCCGCCTCCATGCGCGCCCGGTACGCATCCAGCGCCGCGTCCGCCACCGGCCCCGACCCGGCCACGTCCAGCTCCGTGAGCACCTCGGTGGCGTCCCGCACCGCCTCGGCCAGCTCCCGCTCCGCCTCACCCAGCGAGGGCGTGTCACCCATGGAGGGCGGGCCCTCCTGTACTGGCAGACAGTGCCAGGTCACCTCCACGTGCAGGTCACCTTCCGTCCCGGCGGCCGTGATCTCCGGAACCAGCCCCACCGCCGCACCCGTCGCCAGCACCGCCTCACCGGCTTCCAGGGCACGGGAGTTGAACTCCGGCGGACCACTCAGCCCCAGCGGGTGACCGGGTGCGGGGAGCGCCACCCGCAGGCCCGCGGCGCCCAGTGACCGCAGCCGCCCCAGCGCCAGGGTCAGACCGACGGGCGCCGCCTCGGGCTCCGCGGCCGGACCGGCCGGCAGCCAGGCCACCCGGTGCACGGCGTCCTCACCGACGATCCGCCCGGCCGCCTCATCAGGTGAGACGAGCCCGGCGATCAGTGCGTTTCCCCAGGCGGCCAGCCGCCCCGAACGAGGTTCTTCGAGCATGAGCACAGCCTAGAGAACGAGCCGTCGAACGCGTGGCGTAGGTTTTGTCCGGGGACTGTGCCCACAGGCACGGGCAACGGCGACTGCAATGGGAGACGACGCGCTCATGAGCGAAGTACTGGAACTGGTGGACGTATCAGTGGTCCGCGAGGGCCGTGCTCTGCTGGACGACGTCTCCTGGTCGGTCAAGGAGGGCGAGCGCTGGGTCATCCTCGGCCCGAACGGGGCCGGCAAGACCACCCTGCTCAACCTGGCCTCCAGCTACCTCTTCCCGTCTTCCGGCTCCGCGACCATCCTCGGCGAACGGCTCGGCGCCGTCGACGTCTTCGAACTGCGCCCGCGCATCGGTGTGGCGGGTATCGCCATGGCCGACAAACTGCCCCGTGCCCAGACGGTGCTGCGGACGGTGCTCACCGCCGCGTACGGCATGACCGCGCACTGGCATGAGGAGTACGACGCGGTGGACGAGGACCGCGCCCGCGCCTTCCTCGACCGGCTCGGCATGAGCGACTACCTCGACCGCAAGTTCGGCACTCTCTCCGAGGGGGAGCGCAAGCGCACGCTCATCGCGCGCGCCATGATGACCGACCCCGAACTGCTGCTGCTCGACGAGCCCGCGGCCGGACTCGACCTCGGCGGCCGCGAGGACCTGGTGCGCAGACTGGGCCGCCTCGCGCGCGACGCGTACGCCCCCTCGATGGTCATGGTCACCCACCACGTCGAGGAGATCCCCCCCGGATTCACGCATGTTCTGATGATCCGTCAGGGGCAGATCCTGGCGGCCGGACCTCTCGAGACGGAGCTGACCTCCCGTAATCTCTCGCGCTGCTTCGGGCTGCCCCTGGTGGTGGAGGCTCGTGACGACCGCTGGACGGCTCAGGGTCTGCCGCTGAGTTGATCGCACGCCTACCATGGCCGTGTGGACGCATGGGTGTGGTGGCTGATTGCCGCGGCCGGGCTGGGGATCCCGCTCGTCCTCACCGCGATGCCGGAGTTCGGCATGCTCGCTGTGGGTGGCGTCGCCGGAGCCGTCACGGCCGGGCTCGGAGCGGGAATGGTGACGCAAGTCGTCGTCTTCGCGGTCGTCTCGACCGCGCTGATCCTTGTCGTACAGCCTGTGGCGCGGCGTACCCGGAACCAGCGGCCCACCCTGAGCAGTGGTGTGGACGCCCTGCGGGGGCGTCAGGCGACCGTGCTGCAACGGGTGGACGGCGAGGGCGGCAGGATCAAACTCGCGGGCGAGGTCTGGTCGGCCCGCGCACTCGACTCGGGCGCGGCCTATGAACCGGGCAGTCAGGTCGACGTGGTGGAGATCGACGGAGCCACCGCGATCGTGATGGGATAGCGGGCAACAACCGTACGAGCACAACGAGTTAGCGCAGCGACTCTTACCAACCTCATATCAGTGATACACGTGCAGGGGGACGGCGATGGACGCCATCATCATTGTCCTGATCATCCTGGTGGTGCTGGTCTTCATCGCACTCATCAAGACGATTCAGGTCATCCCGCAGGCGAGCGCCGCCATCGTCGAGCGCTTCGGCCGCTACACCCGCACACTCAACGCGGGCCTGAACATCGTGGTCCCCTTCATCGACACCGTCCGCAACCGTGTCGATCTGCGTGAACAGGTCGTCCCGTTCCCGCCCCAGCCGGTGATCACCCAGGACAACCTGGTCGTCAACATCGACACCGTCATCTACTACCAGGTGACCGACGCCCGCGCCGCCACGTACGAGGTCGCCAGCTACATCCAGGCGATCGAACAGCTCACCGTGACCACCCTCCGTAACATCATCGGTGGCATGGACCTGGAGCGGACGCTCACCTCCCGCGAGGAGATCAACGCGGCACTGCGCGGCGTGCTCGACGAGGCCACGGGCAAGTGGGGCATCCGCGTCAACCGAGTCGAACTGAAGGCGATCGAGCCTCCTACGTCCATCCAGGACTCCATGGAGAAGCAGATGCGCGCCGACCGCGACAAGCGCGCGGCGATCCTCCAGGCGGAAGGTGTACGGCAGTCCGCCATCCTCACCGCCGAGGGTGAGAAGCAGTCCTCGATCCTCCGCGCCGAAGGTGAAGCCCGCTCGGCCGCCCTCCGGGCCGAAGGTGAGGCCCAGGCCATCCGTACGGTCTTCGAGTCGATCCACGCAGGCGACCCGGACCAGAAGCTCCTGTCGTACCAGTACCTGCAGATGCTTCCGAAGATCGCCGAGGGCGACGCCAACAAGCTCTGGATCGTGCCCAGCGAGATCGGTGACGCACTCAAGGGCCTCGGCGGCGCCCTGGACGGGTTCCGGCCCGGCGGTGGCAACAGCGGCGCCACCAGCGGCGGCGAATCGGCCGGCATGGTGAAGCAGAGGCGGGACAAGCCAACGATCGACTGAGAGACCCGGATACGCATGCCGAGTGCCCCTCAGGCATGATCAGTGTGTCAGGCACTGATCATCAAGGGGCTTCGAGTGACCATCTGGGAGGCAGTGGCCGTCTGCGTCGCAGGGGTCGGCGCAGGCGCCATCAACACCATCGTCGGTTCGGGCACGCTGCTCACCTTCCCGGTGCTGCTCGCCGTCGGTCTGCCGCCCGTCACCGCCAACGTCTCCAACGCGCTCGGTCTCGTCCCCGGCTCGGTCAGCGGAGCCATCGGCTACAGACGAGAACTGCGTGGTCAGCGGCGGCGGGTAATGGTCCTGAGCAGCGTGGCGTTCGTCGGGGCCCTCGCCGGAGCGGCACTGCTGGTCGAGCTGCCGTCCAGCGCCTTCGACATGATCGTCCCCGCACTCATCGGCGTGGCGCTGCTGCTCGTCCTCATCCAGCCCTGGCTCGCCCGCGTCGCCCGGCGCCGCCGGGAGAGGCTAGGCACCACCGCCCGCCCGAACGGTGGCCCTCTGCTGTCGACCGGTCTGCTCTTCTCCAGTGCCTACGGCGGCTACTTCGGCGCGGCACAGGGCATCATCTACCTCGCCCTCATGGGGCTGTTGCTCGATGAGAACCTGCAGCGGATCAACGCCGTGAAGAACATCCTCGGCGCACTCGTCAACGCAACCGCCGCGGTCTTCTTCCTCTTCGTCGCGGAATTCGACTGGACGGCTGTCCTGCTGATCGCCGGAGGCTCCGCGGTCGGCGGCCAGTTCGGCGCCTTCGTCGGACGCAAACTGCCACCGACCGCATTGCGAGCCATCATCGTGACGGTCGGCGGGGCGGCCATCGCCCAGCAACTGCTGCGTTGACACAGCGGAAGCGGGCCCGGCCGCCCTTGCCCTCACCCGCGCCGCCGCCGTTCAGGCAGTGGCGGGCAGCGCGGGCGAGGAGACGGCCGCGCCGGACACCGTCAGCCACTCCGGAAGCGACTCTCCGTCCCTCAGGCCCAGCGCCAGAAGGAGTGCGTCAGCGGGAGTGGGCTCGAAGGGCTTCACCGCCAGCACCATGCCCGCCTGCGCCGGCGTACGGTCCGCCTTGCGGTGGTTGTCCGCCGCACAGGCCGCGACCGTGTTGAGCCAGGTGTCCGCGCCGCCCTGGGAGCGCGGCACGACGTGGTCCACCGTGGTCGCCCGGCGCCCGCAGTACGCGCACCGCTGCCGGTCCCGTATGAGGACTCCGCGCCGCGACCACGGCGCCCGTTGTCGGAACGGGACCCGGACGTATCTGCAGAGTCTGACGATCTGCGGCACAGGAAGATCGAAGTTCGCTGCCCGCACTCGGAGACCGGGATGCGAGTGCTCCACGACGGCCTTTTCCTGTATGACCAGCACGACTGCGCGCCGCAGCGAGAC
>NZ_JBOHCV010000365.1:0-3580 GCF_050698815.1 Streptomyces sp. | reverse complement strand
GACCAGCACCGCGCCTGGCGGCACGTGCCGCTGCCCGAGCGGCGCGCCCGCGTCGCCGCCGCCCTCGACGCCCTCACCGAGCACCGCGACCTCCTCGCCCTGCTGCTGGTCTGGGAGATCGGCAAGACGTGGAAGCTGGCCCGGGCCGACGTCGACCGGGCGATCGACGGTGTGCGCTGGTACGTCGACCACATCGAGACGATGCTCGACGGCCGTACGTCACTGCCAGGCCCGGTCAGCAACATCGCCAGCTGGAACTACCCGATGAGCGTGCTCGTCCACGCCATGCTCATCCAGGCCCTGGCCGGCAACGCGGTGATCGCCAAGACCCCCACCGACGGCGGCCTCGCCTGCCTGACCCTGGCCGGCGCCCTCTCCGTACGGGAGGGGCTGCCGCTCACCCTCGTCAGCGGCAGCGGCGGTCAGCTCTCAGAGGCGCTCGTGCGCGCGCCGGAGATCGGCTGCGTCTCCTTCGTCGGCGGCCGGGACACCGGCGCCCGCGTCGCCACCGCCGTCGCCGACCTGGGCAAGCGGCACATCCTGGAGCAGGAGGGCCTCAACTGCTGGGGTGTGTGGAACTACTCGGACTGGGAGGGACTGACCCCGCTCATCCGCAAGACCTTCGACTACGCCAAGCAGCGCTGCACCGCCTACCCCCGCTTCGTCGTGCGGCGCACGCAGTTCGCGGACTTCCTGGGCGCCTACCTGCCCGCGGTCCGTTCCATCCGCTTCGGCCATCCCCTCGCCGTGGCCCACCCCGGGGATCCGCTGCCCGAGCTGGACTTCGGCCCCTTGATCAACGCGGCCAAGGCGAAGGAGCTGGCCGACCAGACCCGGGAGGCCATCGACCGGGGAGCGGTGCCCCTCTACCAGGGCTCGCCGGCGGACGGCCTCTTCCTGCCGGGCCAGGACACCTCGGCGTACCTCCCGCCGACGACCCTGCTCTCCCCGCCCTCCTCCTCACCGCTGCACCACGCGGAACCCTTCGGCCCGGTCGACAGCATCGTCCTGGTCGACACCGAGGCAGAACTGCTCGCCGCCATGAACGCCAGCAACGGCGCCCTGGTCGCCACCCTCTCCACCGACGACCAGGACGCCTTCGACCGGCTCTCACCGCAGATCCGCGCGTTCAAGACGGGGCACAGCAAGCCCCGCTCCCGAGGGGACCGGGACGAGCTCTTCGGCGGCTTCGGCGCTTCCTGGCGCGGCGCGTTCGTCGGCGGCGAACTCCTGATCCGCGCCGTCACCGAGGGCCCGTCCGGCGAACGGCTGCCGGGCAACTTCCCCGACTACCGCCTCCAGCCGGAGGCCGAATCCACCCTCGCAGCGGCCTGACCGACCGCCTGCGCGGGCGGCCCGGCAACCCACCGCCGGGCCGCCCGCGCACCGGGGATACCCAGGTGAAGCGCACTCCGAAAGCTTGATATGGTGGTCCGCGTCGCCACGGCAGTGCCCGCGAGCGGCATCACACCTGGTCCGGGTGGCGGAATGGCAGACGCGCTAGCTTGAGGTGCTAGTGCCCTTTACAGGGCGTGGGGGTTCAAGTCCCCCCTCGGACACCGGATGGAAGCCCTTCACATCAGCGGCAGCGTTGATGCGAAGGGCTTCTTCCCGTTCCGCTCCCGTTCGTGCCCCGCGTCGCACAGTCGCCCCGCGCTCATTTCCGGCAGCCGGGCCGGCCGTATCTCTCCTTCGACGTGTTGTCCCGACTGCTCTCGCAGAGTGGTGGCGCGAGCGCGAAGTTTGCGGAGATCGCCTGCAACGATGGTGGAGCTGCGGCTCACCGCAGGCGCTGGAGCAGTCGGCAACTTCTCCCAGACCGTCACCCACTGCCGGCCTGGCGGAGTTCGGTGACCGTGCAGCCGAACTCCGTTCTCAGCCGACTCCAGGTGGGCGGTGTCTCGGATTCCCCAGCTCTCCGCGATCATCGAGGCCGACAGAGACCGGAGGGCGGGGTCGCTCAGGTCGTGGTGGATGCGGCGGAGGCGCTCGTGGAGCAAAGACCAGGTCAAGAATGATTTCGACCCATTTACATACGACGCGCCGGAATGCACGTATCGGCAGCGGAAGTGCTGGCTGCGTGGGCTGAAGGCTGCCAAGCAGATTCAGCGCACGTCTCGGTATCTTTCGCCCGAGTTGAATGATCTTGTGTCTGTCCTCTTGAAGGAGACAAAGCCGACACTCGAGGGCTCGATGGACTGATGCTTGACGACGCTCCGGCGTAGCCGTCAGCGACGCTGGGGACCAGCGTGACAGTCGGTATCGCTCCGTGTCCGCGCCCTCGGCCGCCGCCCGCCGGTGCCCAACGACTCGGCAACCGGCGGGCACCGGCCGTCGGCCGGCTGAGGTCAGCCGAGGAGGTCGAGGATCTGCTGCCGTACCGTCAGCACGGACAGCACGCCGAAGAGCACGACGACCCACACCAGCGCGGCAGCCCGGTATCCCCGCACCTTGATCGCCGCGGGGAGCGCCTTGCGGTTCATGAAGAGCAGCAGGCCGCCGTAGACGAACATCATCAGCCCCGCGACGCACGCGGAGATGACGAGCAGCACCAGCGGCTGGTCGATCCCGGCCAGCAGAACGCACATGCCGACGACGACGAGCCCCCACACCAGCCAGAAGTACAGCCGGCTCTCGGAGAGCCGGGAGCGGCGCATGTACGTCGACTTCAGGACGTCGGCCGCGAGCCTGCTCGTGTAGTCGACGATGCCCACCGCCGCACTGAACAGCGCGAACGACCCGATCAGCCAGAACAGCACGCCGAACCAGTCGCCGACCTGCGCCTTCAGCGCCTCGCCCTCGTCCTGCAGGAAGCTCACGTCGTTGGCCAGGCCCTCAGAGCCGAAGAGCGTGGAGTGTGCGAGCAGTGAGGAGAGCACGATGGTGAGGATGGTGACCAGGCCGAAGGTCAGAGCCTGTTCGGTGTTGGCGAACCGCCACCAGCGCTTCCAGCGTTCCAGGTTCTCCCCCTCGGGGACGAAGACGTACCCGGCGGTGGCTCCCTTTCCGGTCTCGGAGGCGGCTGCCTCGGTGTCCTCCTTTCCGGTCAGGGGGCTGACCAGCCGGGGTACGTAGTGGCCCATGCCGAAGCCCTTGTCCCGGATCCAGTTGCTCTGGCACAGGTTCTGTCCGCCGCCCGCTCCGGCGTAGGCGAGCGCACCCATCAGCACGGCGACACCGAGGTCGCTGGGGAACTGGCCTATGTGGGTCGCGCCTTGCGGCAGATCCGCCCAGCTGGACGCCTTCACGGCGAAGATCACTGCCAGTGTGAAGAATCCGCCGATGACAGCGACCTTCAGGATCAGCAGCCGCTCGAGCGCGGTGTAGACGACCGGGGCGAGGGTGAGGATCGCGCCGATGCAGGGCAGCAGGACGAGCGCGATGAGGGTGGGATTGCCGCCGAAGACGTAGGACGCCATGGTGGCGGAACTGGTGACCCAGCCCGGCCAGAGGTTCGCCGCGTACGTCAGCAGCACCATCACCGCGCCCCAGTGCCGCCAGTACCGGTTGAAGCCGGTCACGGCGGTCTCGCCGGTGGCGAGGGTGTAGCGCTCGATCTCCATGTTCAGGAACCACTGGG
>NZ_JBOHCV010000364.1:0-6732 GCF_050698815.1 Streptomyces sp. | reverse complement strand
GGACGGGGTTGCGTACGCCGGCCGAGGTGAACGTGTCGGTGATGGCGCGCCGCGAGGCCGGGAAGCCGTCCCACGCGTCGTGCCAGATGATGTCGCCGCTCGGACCGTCGTGGTCCAGGCGCGCCATGACGGGTGTTGACCGTGGCTGTCCGGCCGTACTGGCACGCATCTGGCACGGTCGGCCAGGTCTTTCTACAAGTCGTCGGGCAGAAGCCGAAAGGCGTGTTTGCCGGTGAGCGGGGTGATGGCTCTGAAGTCCCGGCGGTCGAGGGTCAGGATGATCTCGGTGTCGTACGCCTCGGCCAGAACGACGTTCACCGCATCGGTCAGATCGAGCCGCAGGGCCGCGTAGTGGTTCTGGACCTTACGTGCCTTGCGTAGTGTGTCGGCGGACAACTCGGGAATGGCGAAGCGTCCGGTTCGCTCTTGACTCAGCAGCCAGTCGTTCACCGCGTACACGGTCTTGCGGTCGACGTTGCGCGTGGTGATGTGTTCAATCTCCAGAATTACCAATGGTGATACCACGGTGAGTGCTGCCTGGCGCATGGCGGTCCGAGCGGCTCCGTGTTCAGGATCCGAGGTGTTCAGTGCGGCCACCAGGCCGGAGGTGTCACCGACGACGATCACTCGGTGTCCGCCACGCCGTCCGAGACCGCTCGGTCGATCTCCTCGGCAGTGACGGGCCCGCCGAAGTCCAGGCTGGGGATGTCCCACTCCTCGTCCCAGCGCCGGGTGCGCAGGGCCGCGAGGTGGAACGCCTCCCGAAAGTACTCCGACTCCGAGCGTCCCTCTCGCGCGGCAGCTTCCTTGATCAGCGCGAGGTCGTTCTCGTCGACCATGACGGTCGTCTTCTTCAAGGTCATAAAGTTATGGTACCTCAGCCATAACATTTCGGGACGCTCCCGTCGCGCGGCCGGACATGGGCCTCGACGGCATCTACGCCCGTCTTGGGAGGGGGTGCCGTTTAGATGCCCGCACCCGAGGAGGCCAAGACCTTCGCCTGGCTTTCCGTGTGCGCGCACAGCGGTTGTTGCTGAGGTTGCTGTACGTCACTGCTGCGCTCCGGTCCCATCTCCAGCTCTCTGATCGGGCACGCGACGGCCCCGGTTCACCAGGTCGTCGATTCCGCCTCGCAGGCCGACATTCCGTGCGCTCCAGTCGACGATGCCGACGGCCTTGCCAGTCTCCCTCTCCGTACGCGCCGCCAACGACCCGAGGTCGTCCTTGAAGGAAGCGGCGGCAACCCACAGAAAGGCTTCACAATCGGCGTGCGTCGCACGCGCCATGAACTGGTCGGCGAAGGCGGTCGACAGGCGCCCCGACTCCGACTTGGCGGTCATCGCGTAGATCCCGAAGCGTTGCCCCGTAGAGCGTTCGAGCACCAGCAGGGGGTCCCCGATCTCAGGATTGCTCGTGTGATGCAGGCTGCCGTCCGGCTCAAGGGTCTCGTCAGCGGCATGCCTGACCTCGTCCAACAAGAGCGCGAAGTCCAGTGCGACGGCATTGGGATCTTCGATGACGCCGGGGTCCGTGAGGATCAGGTCGTCCAGCAGGACTCTGGCATCCAGTGGTGGCGCTGCCTTGGCCTGCTTGATCAAACGTGCACGACGGCGTCCCATCATCAACTCAGCGTCCATGAGCCGTCCGCCCAGAAACGGCATACCCGTGATCGCCATCAGGACGAAGATCCCTCCGACGACAAGAGCCACGGCGGTGCCCGCCCCATTGTCGCTCACGAACATCGCCACCGACCCGGCTCCTGCCAGGAGAATCCCAGCGGCAGCCGCTCCGGCTCGCTGCCACTGGGATAATGGATCGGCCTCGGCTGGGTCGAACTGCATGCGGGCGCTGACACCGCGAATCTCACTCTGGGACATGGCTAGACACTAAATGTGCACGCCACGCAGCGTCATGACTTCGTCCAAGCGCCAGCAACGTCACGGCTGTTCCTCGTCGCTTACCGCCCGTACAGCCGCGGTGGGTACGCACAACAAAGAAGCCCCGGGCCGCTGGCCTGGGGCTTTGTGCTGGAGCGGGTGACGGGAATCGAACCCGCGCTCTGAGCTTGGGAACCACTGGGCGGTTGGGGCCTACAAGCCTGCTGAGCTGCGTACATGGCTCCTGATGCACCACTTGAACGGGTCGCATTGTGACCGGTGTTGACCGGGTGTCTCCGCCTGTTCTGGCACGCTTCTGGCACGGCAATTACCTCAGGAGTCTCCTCACCCCTGCCACGAGAGCGGGGGATGGTCCCGAATCATTCCTCGGGAGCCGAATTGCCATCACAGCGCCCGGGCATGTCGTTCGCTCAACAGGTTGGCCCCGGGCCTCCCCCCCCGTCGCTTCCTGCAGCCCGCCCCTTCCCCCGTACTGTCAGGTCCGCTGGCGTTGGTCGATTGTCGATTCTCCGCGGGCGGAACGGCCTCTGGGATAGCATCAGTTGGCAGCTGATCGTCGTGGTCGCCGCCATACCGGAGAGGGAGCCATGTGGCGAACGCTGGCCAGCGCGGTGGCCGGTTTGCTCGTGCTGTTCCTCGGCAGTCTTGCCTTTAATGCGGCGTCTGGGCAGAGCAGTTGGCCGGGGCCGCTCGACTTTGTGCGTGTCCACCCATGGGTGGTGCTCCTCATCCTGATACCAGTGTCGTTGATCGGGATATGGCAGGCGCCGCACCGCGACCGTACGCGGGACCCGCTCGCGCCCCTGGCGTACCGGTTGCCCCCGCGCAACACCAACTTCACCGGCCGCGATGCCACGCTGCGGGAGTTGCGGCAGCGGCTCACCTCGGGGAACGACGTCGCGATGCTGGCCGTGCACGGGCTGGGTGGCGTCGGCAAGACTCAGCTTGCGGTCGAGTACGCCTACCGCTACCTGTCGAAGTACCGCTTCGTTGCGTTCGTAAACGCCGAGCACCCCGATCTGGTGGCGTCGCAGTTTGTATCGCTGGCCAGGGAACTGGGGCTTGCGGAGGTGAGCTCCGACCAGGCCATCCCACGGGTGTACGGCAAGTTGCTGGACCACCGGCCATGGCTGATTATCCTCGACAACGGGGAGAAACCGGGCACGCTCACGCATGCGCTGCCGTCGGGTGGTCTGGCGGGCAACGGCCATGTCATCGTCACCACCAGGGTCAGCGGTTGGTCGAGCAGGGCCGACGTCATCGACCTGGATGTGCTCACCAGGCGAGAGTCGGTGGACCTGCTGGTCCGGCGGGTGTCCGGCATGACCGCGGCGGTGGCTGACCAGATCGCCGAGCAACTGGGGGACCTGCCGCTGGGGTTGGAACAGGCGGTCGGGTACATGAGTTACAACCACACGGCGCCCGAGGAGTATCTGACTCTGGTGACCTCGCGGCTGGAGGACATGATCGCGTGGGGTGAGCTGGCCGACCGGCCGGCGGTGGTGGTCGCGACCCTGTGGCAGCTCAGCGTGCAAAGGCTGGAGACGGAGCAGCCGCAGGCGGTGGCGCTGCTGAAGCTGAGTTCCCTGCTGGCGCCGGAGCCGATTCCGCTGGACCTGTTCACCGGCCACCCCGAATTACTGAACGGGGCCACAGCGGACCCGGTGGCGTGGGACACGACGGTCGGCGCCTTGGCCGGTCTGGGACTTGCGAGGCGCGGGGACGCGTCCCTGGTGCTGCACCGGCTGGTTCAGGCCGCCATCCGGGCCGCGATGCCGGACGAGGTGCGCACTGACGCTCGGGTCCAGCTGTGTCGTGCGCTGTTGGCGGCCGTGCCCGACGACATCCACGGTGACCCGGACGCGCGGCCGCGGTGGCAAGAGTTGCTCCCGCACGTCATTGCGGTGACCAAGGAGGAGCCACCGGCCGAGTGCGCCGCGGAGACCGCGGTACTGCTGAGGCTGGCCTCGGAATTCCTGATCCAGATCGGGGATTGCTCGGTGGCGCTGCCTCTGTGTGAACGTGCCCTCGCGATCGACGAGTCGCTCGAGGGACGGGACGAGGAGGTCGGCTTCGACTTGATCACCCTGGCACAGATCCACAAGGACTTCGGCGCGCCGGAGAAGGCACGCCCGATGGCGGAGCGCGCGTTGCGCCTGCACGAGTCCTGCCTGCCCGCGGACAGTCCCGTCATCGCGACAGACCTGGCTACGCTTGCGCGGACGCTGTGCCTGCTCGGTGAACACCGGGCGGCGCTGCCACTGGCCGAGCGGGCGCTGCAGATCGATGAGGCGGCGTACGGCCCGAACGACCCGTACGTGAGCTTCGACCTGGTGGCACTGGCGACCGTCCACTTCGACCTCGGCGACCACGCCACTGTCGTGCCACTGATCTCGCGGGCGCTGCGGATCCGCGAGGCCAGTTACGCGCCGGACCACCTGTACATCGGGTACGGCCTGCTGTTCAAGGCCCGAGCCCTGCACGCGTTGAACGAGCCGACCGCAGTGGACCTCGCGCGCCGGGGAGCACAGATCTTGCACACCCAACTGGGCAAGAACCACCCCAAGACCGAGGATGCATTCGCTCTGGTCAACCGTCTATGTTGACGTCCTCGCGCAGTGCTACGCCGCTCCGTCGCGCACGCTCAGCGGCGGGACAAAGCTGCGCGTATCGTCGCCGTGCTCGTCACCGCACCGGGGACTGGCGTTAGGTGTTGCGCGATTACCGGTGTTGACCGCGGTTCGCCGGTGCTACTAGGTGAAGTTCCCCCGTTGAGCTGGACAGCCTGATACTGGGACCGGTGGTCCCGGAGGAAGCAGTGCCAGTCAGTGAGTAAGAGCAACATGAGCAAGCGGTATACGCCCGAGTTCAAGCGGGACGCGGTCGCGCTGGTCGGCTCTTCGGGCCGGACGGTGACCGAGGTTGCCCGGGAACTCGGCGTCAGTCCTGAGGGCCTGCGGAACTGGGTCCGGCAGGATAGGACCGACCGCGGCGAGGGACCTGCGAGTGAGCTGACCAGCGCGGAGAAGGATGAGCTGCGCAGGCTGCGGCGGCAGAACCGTGAACAGCAACAGACGATCGAGGTGCTGCGAAAAGCGACGGTCTTCTTCGCAAGGGAGAGCGATCGATGAACGGCGTCTACGCGTTCATCGAGGCGGAGAAGACCACCCACGGCGTCGCGCTCTTGTGCCGGGTCCTCGATGTGGCCCGCTCCTCGTTCTATGCATGGCTTGCCGCCCGGCCGGCCGCTGCCGCCCGTCAGGCGGACGAGGACGCCCTGGCGGCACAGATCCGCAAGGTCCACACCGACTCACGCGGTGCCTACGGGGTGCCGCGCGTCCACGCCGCTCTTCGCCGGGCCGGCCAGGCGATCAACCGAAAGAGAGTCGAGCGGGTCATGGCCGAGCGGGATATCCGAGGGATCACGCGCCGCAAGCGTCGCGGACTGACCCGGCCGGATAAGAAGGTGGCACCGGCTGCCGATCTGATCGGCCGGGACTTCACCGCGACCAGGCCGGGCACGAAACTCGTCGGGGACATCACCTTCCTGCCCACGCTCCAGGGCTGGTGGTACCTGGCCACCGTCATCGACCTGGCGACTCGGGAGGTGATCGGGTACGCGATGGCCGATCACCACCGCGCCGAACTCGTCTGCGACGCACTGAAGATGGCCGCCGCACGCGGCGGCCTGCAACCCGGTTGCATCATGCACACCGACCGCGGAAGCGAATACACCTCCGCCCAATTCCAGTCCCTGACAGAGCAGTTGGGACTGCTGCAGAGCATGGGCCGAACCGGCTCCTGTTACGACAACGCCGCAGCTGAGAGCTTCTTCGGAGTGCTCAAGGCGGAAATCGGCACCACCGTCTGGGAAACCCGGGCACAAGCCCGCGCCGACGTCTTCCGCTTCATCGAGGTTGAATACAACCGCAGCAGGCTCCGCCGGCACCCCGAGCACGGGTACCTCACCCCACTCGAAACGCGAACGCTGCTACAACAGCAGCTCACCCCCGCAGCGTAACCACCCGCTGTCCAACATCAGGGGGGAACTTCAACCCCTCGTGGCTCAGGACCTTGGCGCAGTCGTTGAGATGGGCCGAGCCGATGCTGGACGGCCGGTGGTCCGAGCAGGCCGGCCCGCAGCATCCCGAGGTTCACCAGGCCACGGGCATGGTTACGGTGCAGTTGGGAGTGACCGCCGCGGTGGCGCTGGTGCGACTGCGGGACTACGCGTTCGCGCAGGACCGGCGGCTGAGCGAGGTCGCCAAGGACGTGGTGGCACGACGACTGCGATTCGACGGAAGCGAGCCGTAATGATGGAAGCGTTGATCCTCACTCTCGGCACCGGGCCCACGCGGCGGCTCTCACGTGGTGCAAGACTGCGGAAATACTGAAGGACGCGGTGAGTGATATGACACAGGTTCGGCTGACCGAAGTGTTCGTGGAGATGGCGGATACCCTCGTCGACGATTTCGATGTGATCGACTTTCTCCACAGCCTGACCGAACGGTGCGTGGAACTGCTGGGCGTCAGCGCCGTCGGGCTCATGCTGACCGACGAGCGGGACAGGTTGCAGGTGATCGCCGCATCCATGGAGCGGACCCGCCTGCTGGAGCTGTTCCAGCTACAGAACGAGAAGGGCCCGTGCATCGACTGTTTCCGCAGCGGTGAAGCCCTGTCGGTGGCCGACCTGTCCACGGCGGGCAAGTGGCCGCGCTTCACCGCCGCCGCCGGTGAGGTCGGCTTCACTTCCGTGCACGCGTTGCCCATGCGTCTGCGCACCGAGGTCATCGGGGCGCTGAACCTCTTCCACACCGAACCGGGCGCCCTGGAC